>NZ_AEVT01000056.1 GCF_000189275.1 Vibrio sinaloensis DSM 21326
AAAAAGCCAGCGTAATGCTGGCTTTTTTGTGATTACCCATAAGCAACGCTTGGGAACCATAGGACTAACTGCGGCCAAACCACTAAGCAGATCAGTGCTGCAAGCTGGATGACGATAAAAGGGATAACTCCGCGATAGATGTCTTTAAGTGCCACCCCTTCTGGACACACGCCTTTTAAGTAAAACAGCGCAAACCCGACAGGAGGGGTTAAGAAACTGGTTTGCAGCGCCATTGCAACCAGCATCACAAACCATACTAAGCTTGGATTATCGACCACACCATGACCGTCTAGCTCAATGCCTAAGCTCGCGATGACTGGTGCCAGCAGAGGTAAGGCGATCAGCGTGATTTCAATCCAGTCTAAGAAGAAGCCCAGTAGGAACACGATCAATAGAATGAAAGCAACAATTCCGTATGGACCAAATGGCAGGCCACTTAAAAAGGATTCAATCAACTCATCTCCGCCTAACTCGCGCAGTACCAGTGCAAAACAAGACGCACCTAAGAAGATCATAAAGATGTATGCGGTGGTTCCATAAGAGGAAAGCAGCACTTCTTTAAGGACTTTAAAGTTCAATTTTCTATTGTATGCCGCCAACAAGGTTGCACCCATCGCACCAATACCGGAGGCCTCCGTTGGTGTCGCAACACCCGCGAAGATCGAGCCCAATACGCAGAATATCAAAATGACGGTCGGGGTAATGTCTTTGAAAACTTGGAGAATCAAGCCCCACTCGACAGGTTGAACGTCTTCTGGAACAGGTGCTTTGCTCGGGTTCATCTTACCGACGATTAAAATGTACAAAATGTACAAGCTGCCGAGTAGAAGACCGGGCATGATTGCGCCCATAAACAAGTCACCGACCGACAAACCAAGTTGATCTGCCATAATGACCAGCATTATCGATGGTGGCAGTAAAATACCTAGGGTGCCCGCTGATGCGACGGTACCTAGTGCCAACGGCAGGTGGTAGCCTTGTCGCATCATGCTAGGTAACGACATAACCGTAAGAAGCACCACAGACGCACCGATGATCCCTGTCGAGGCCGCTAAGATAATGCCGATAGCCATAACCGTGATGGCTAAACCACCATGCACTTTACCGAACAATGCTTGCATCGAAGACATCAGCTTTTCGGCGATGCCAGATTTGTCGAGCATATTACCCATGAAGATAAACATGGGAAGCGCAACCAAAATCCAGTTGTCCATAATCTTATAGATACGGTTAACCACCAAACCAAGACTGGTGTAATCAAGACCAGTGAAGGTATCTAGATAGATGTCGGCAAAATAACCAATAGCGGCAAAGACCACACCAATGCCACCCAACACGTAGGCGACGGGGATGCCAGTGAACAACAAGAGGATAAATGAGCCAAACATGGCGATAACAATCCATTCATTAGCTTCCATGATTTGCTCCTTGAGTGGCTTCACCTTTAAACAGGGTTTCAATATTGCGTAAGATTCGGGCGACCATCGAGAGCAGTAATAGGCAGAAACTCAGCGGAATGACGCTCTTGATTAGCCAGCGATAGGGCAGGCCAGAAGGTGATGCGGAACTCTCGTTGACTCGCCAAGACTCGTAGGCAAAGTCGTAAGAGTGCAAAATGACCACAACAACAAATGGAATCGCCAGCAAGGTCAGACCAAACAAATCAACCAAGGCTTTTTTACGTTCACTGAAGTTGTGATAAAAGAGATCAACACGCACATGTAAGTTGGTAATTTGCGCATAAGCCGTGCCGAACATAACTGCGGTGGCGTATAAGTGCCATTGTAGCTCTTCAAGCGCTATCTGACCGTTGGCAAAAACTTTGCGTAGAACCACTTGAGTGATGATCACTAAAACTAGGCATAGGTTTGTCCACGCTAGTACACGGCTAATGCCAGTTATGGCGCTCTCTATGTGGCTATACAATGGGACGGTGGGGGTAGAATACAGTACCTTGCTCACTGGCAACTCCTTACAACCAATGGCCGACAAAGTGCCGGCCAACAGGTCCAATTCACATAGGGTTATTGATTTTGTGTTTCACGAGGTAAGAAGCCGTTCGCTGACCATAGAGCGTAGCCTTTACGGAACTCACTCAGGTCATTCCAAACTTTATCAAAGAAAGGATCGGCGGTTTTCTTCTCATCAACCACTTCAAGCCAAGTTGTTTCAAATAGATTGAGCATCTCGTCATTCCAGTAGCGGATTTCTACGCCGTTTTCTTTGGCCTTTTGCATCGCTGAGTACTGCAACGCTTCACCTTCGGCAATGGAGTAAGTCATGGTTGCCATACAAGTGGTTTCTACCGCTGCTTGCTGAGCATCACTCATCTTGCCCCAAGTATCTTTGTTTATAAGTAGCTCAAATACCGTCGATTGTTGGTGCCAGCCTGGGAAGTAGTTGTATTTGGCGACTTTATGGAAGCCTAAGCGTTGGTCAATGGCGGGTTGAGAGAATTCAGATGCATCAATCGCGCCTTTCTCTAAGGCACCAAAGATTTCACCGCCCGGTAGCTGTACCGTGCCCACACCAAGCTTTTCCATTACAGATGCGCCTAAACCGAAGAAGCGCATGTTGAGACCTTTAAGATCTTCTGGTTTTTCAATTGGTTTGCGGAACCAACCTGATGTTTCAGGTGAGATGATCGCACAAGGAACGACTTTAACGTTGTAGCCGCCCTCATCGTACATTTGTTGATAAAGTTTTAAGCCGTTACCAAAGAACAGCCATGCCATGTATTCACCAGCTTCGGGGCCGAATGGAACGGCGGAGAACAGAGCAGAGGCAGGCAACTTACCTTGCCAGTAACCGGCAGTTGAGTAACCAGAGTTGACTTTACCTGTCGAAACGGCATCGAGAATTTCTGCAGGGCTGACAAGCTTGCCAGGCTCGTAGATCTTCATTTTGATCGTTCCGCCTGAAGTCTTCGTGATGTGGTCTGCATACCACTGAATTGGCGTGCCTAGAGCCGGTAGGTGACTACCAAATGCAATGGGGGTTTTGAGCAGGATTTTTTTATCTGCCGCGTGAGCGGACATAGAGATTCCTGTCGCGGTAATTGCAAGTGCGGTCGCTATGGCAGCTTTCTTCAGGTTCATGGTGTTCTCCTTATTAGACTTTGTTCCATGTCGATATTTATAAATGTGAACGCCGCGTAGTAATTTGTGTTAATGCGATGTTACATTTGAGGCTAAGTGTAGAGGGGAGATTTATTGCTCTCTATTGGCAAAATTGCGCAAATTTTATCCGTAGAAAACGCAGAATTCCGGATAATCTTTCAGTAAAACTACGTACAAGCCTGGATGAAGTTATGGGATTTGTAAGCAATAGAAGACTGACACTAAATATCATTTTGTTATCAATTGTCCCCTTGATAGTGGTGGTCGCAATTGTTGCAAGTATCCTATTTAGTCAAGCAAAACAACTGGTTGAGGAGCAAGTTTCATTAACCAGAGGAAATGTACTGGCGGTAAAAAAGCAGGAACTTAAGCAGTACGTAGAAATGGCAGTCAAAAGTATTGAGCCTTACTACTCAGATGAGGCGTTAACGCCTGAGTTAGCGCAGCAAATTGTTATCGAAAAGTTGAGCCAGCTCACGTACGGAAGTGATGGTTACTTCTTTGCCTATACCTGGGAAGGGGATGCTTTGGTCTTGCCTTATCAAACTGAGCGTATTGGGAAGAACTGGTGGGACGTGGAAGATGTACAAGGTAAAAAGTTATTGCAAGAGCTGATCAAAGTATCTCGTCAAGGCGGAGGGTTTGTTGATTATTTATGGCATAAACCTTCAAAGAAAGAGCCGTTACCAAAGTTGAGTTATGCGGTTTCATTAGATAAATGGCAGTGGATGGTCGGCACAGGCGTGTACCTTGATGATATTGAACGTCAAGTTGCCCATATGGAAAATGGGTTTGATCAGAATATCGGCAAGACGAGTACTGCTGTGTTTGGGGTGATGTTCATTGCAGTAACGGTAATTGCGGTGTTAGGTGCATCACTGAATTTAAATGTCAGACGTTTAGCAAACCAACAACTGAGTATTCTTAACCAACAAATCATTGATTCGCAGGAAAATGAGCGCCGACGCGTTTCACGTGAGCTGCATGACGGTGTAAACCAACTGCTCGTTGCCGCTAAGTATCGCTTGGATAACGTGGGCAAAGAACAAGACGAACAGAAAAAGGAATTTGAGCTTGATGCGAGCAAGAATGCCATGGAGCAGGCGATCGTTGAGCTAAGAAGAATATCAAGAGATTTAAGGCCCCCACAATTGGATGATTTGGGCTTAGTGGCGGGCATAGAAGCGTATATCAATGAACTGCGCGACCGCAGTCAACTTGAGTTGGTGTTTGAACACGATATTGATGGTGAGGAGTTCCTACCGGAAGTAGAAACAACCTTATATCGAGTTGTACAAGAGTCGCTGCACAATGTAGAGAAACACGCCAATGCGCAAGGGGTCGACGTCATCATGCAGCGCGAGGGGCATATGTTGATACTCACCATCAGTGACGATGGCGTCGGTATCCCTGCAAAACAGCTAAAATCGAATAAAAGGAACAAAGCTCACTTCGAACACATGGGTTTGCAAAATATGAAAGAGCGAATCCAAGCGATTGGAGGTGTGTTTGCGGTAAATAGTGAACCCGGACAAGGGACGGAAGTACGGGTGAGCTTAAACATGGAGTTTGTATGATTAAATTAGTATTGGCCGATGATCATCGTTTGATGCAAGACGGGTTGAAATCTCGCCTCGAACGGGAAGATAACTTGGACATATTGGCTTGTGTGGGTACGGGTAGTGATGCGCTTGAGAAAACACTGTGCTTAAAGCCAGATGTGTTACTGCTTGATATCAACATGCCACAGTTGAACGGGATTGAAGTACTTGAAGAGCTTGCCAAGAGTGGCTCGGAAACGGCGGTGATCATGCTGTCTATGCATGACAGTCGAGATTACGTGGTACGATCGGTGAAAGCCGGCGCGAAAGGCTACGTACTAAAAGATGTCGGTTCTGAAGAACTGGTTATGGCGATTAATCAGGTCGCTCAAGGTCGTTCTTATCTTTGCCCTCAGGCATCGGATAGACTGCTTGAGCAGATCAACGAAGAGCCCGAGCAGAAAGACGATACGTTATCAAAAAGAGAGTCTGATGTGCTTAAAGCCATTGCGAATGGTGCCTGCAATAAAGAGATTGCGGATTCTCTGCATATCAGCGTCCGAACGGTGGAAACCCATCGCTTGAGAATCAAGAAAAAACTCGGCGCCACTTCGACCGCTGCGCTGGTTAAGTTAGCGTTACAAAAGGGCTTGGTTACCTGATGTCGCAAAATTTACTCTCTAGTCGTCAACCCATCTTAGACAAAATTGTCTTTTTTTGCGCAGTGGTGCGCAGCGGATCTTTCCGAGAAGCCTCCCTGCAACAAGGGATTTCCCCTGCGGCGGGCAGCCGCTGGGTGAAAGAGCTGGAAGCGTCTTTATCTGTCGAACTTATTAAGCGCAGTACACGGCAATTGGTGCCGACACAAGCGGGGCAGTTGCTGTTTCAGCGCTTTTCACCAATGCTTCCTGATATCAATAGTTTGTGTGAAGAAGTGCAAAATCTTGCCGATGAGCAACTTGGCGAAATACGCATTTCTTCCACGCCATTATTTGCTCGGCAATACTTGACTAAGATAGTCGCAGAGTACATCAAAATGCACCCCAAAGTGAACTTTCGGATCTTTATCGAAGCGGGTGAATTTGATCCCATGAACATTGATTTTGCCTTTCGTGCCAGCGCCAGTTACGAGGGCGAACCGCAAAGCGATTCGTTGCTCGTTAGAAAACGTATGCTGCGCGAGCCACTTTACCTTTGTGCTTCACCCATTTATATCGAACAACATGGCGAGCCTGTTAACCCGCAGCAACTTAAGCAACATCGCTGTCTCTACGCACGTACATTACTGGATGGAACTAGGTGGTGTTTCGAGCGTGATGGCAACATTGATATCGTGACCATTCAAGATACTTTGGAATGTGATAATAGTGAAATGCTGCTGGATTTGGCCCTTGCAGATGCTGGGGTAGCTTATCTGCCTCATTCGTTAGTTGCTGACCAGTTTGAATCAGGGCGACTACTGCAAGTCATGGCGGACTATCAATGCGCTAGTTTCGACGTCAACATGTTTTACCGACCAAGAACTCCGATGCCAGAGCGTTGTAGCGGCTTTAAACGTTTTTTACTTTCGTACATGCAACCTGATCACAATAATTTCTAATATGAAATTCACAATCTCTATTTCTGCAATTTTCAATTTGTCATCGAGCGACTAAGCTGCATTAAGGAAATCAAACAGAGCAATCAAGGAAGAGAGTTGTGATTGAAACGCTAACAGCCGAGCAGGCAGCAGCATGGATAAATGATGACGATACACTATTACTCGGGGGGTTTATTGGCAGTGTGGTACCTGAGGCCATAGAAAGAGCCATTGGGGAGCGTTATCGAGACACTCAGTCTCCCAAAAATCTAAGTTTGGTGTTTGCCGCCGGTCAAGGTGATGGTAAATCGAAGGCGGTTAACCATCTGGCCCAACCTGGACTGGTTAAATTTGCGATAGGCGGGCATTGGGGCTTAGTGCCAAAGCTACAGCAATTAGCGACTGACAACTTGATTCAAGGATTCAACCTTCCTCAAGGGATCATCTCCCATCTTTTACGTGATACCGCAGCGGGTAAGTCAGGCACTGTCAGCAAAGTAGGACTCGGTACTTTTGTCGATCCGCGAATTGAAGGGGGCAAAATTAACCAATCTACACAACAAGATTGGGTTGAAGTTATCGACCTGTGTGGGGAAGAGCATCTCTTCTATCGCAAGCTACCAATCACCGTCGCGATTCTGCGGGGAACGACAGCGGATTATGACGGCAATATCACCATGGAAGATGAATGCCTGACCGCAGAGAGCCTTGCTGCAGCTCAAGCTGCAAAGAACAATGGTGGTAAGGTTATTGTTCAAGTTAAACGCCTTGTCGCAAAGGGCAGTTTGGATCCGCACGCGGTTAAAATCCCGGGCATCTTTGTCGACGCTGTCGTGGTGTGTGACAACATAAAGGAGCACATGCAGACCTTCGCAACAGAAATGAACCCAGAATTTGTTGGCATCAGAGCTGATTTAGGTGACACTGTCACTCGGGCGACCCCAGTGGTGGAGCAGCAATTGGATGCTAAGTTATTGATTGCTCGTCGCGCGGCGATGGAACTCAAATCTGGCTCTATACTTAATCTCGGTATCGGCGCTCCAGAGTACATTGCCCAAGTCGCGCAGCAAGCTGGCGTATTAGAGCAATTTACTCTTACTGTAGAGCCGGGTGCGGTCGGAGGAACTCCGCAAAGCGGGTTAGATTTCGGTGCTTCTCGATTACCACAAGCCATTATTGGGCAAGATCAGATGTTTGATTTTTACGATGGAGGCGGTGTTGACCAAGCGTTTCTGGGCTTAGCTCAGTGTGACCAGCTAGGAGACATTAATGTTTCTCGCTTTGGGAGCAAGATTGCAGGTTGCGGTGGTTTTATCAACATTACTCAGAATGCGAAACAGGTTGTGTTCTGCGGCACTTTCACGGCTCAGGGGCTGGAAATTGAAGTGCGAAACAACGAAGTAAACGTCGTTTCAGAAGGTCGACAGAAAAAGTTCATCTCTCAAGTTGAGCAAATTACTTTTTGCGCAAAACAGGCGTTAATCAACCACAAACCTGTGCTCTATATTACCGAACGGGCCGTATTTAAGTTGTCGCAAGAGGGATTAGAGTTGATTGAAATTGCTCCCGGAATCGATATTGAACGAGACGTGCTTGAGCAAATGGCGTTTAAGCCTGTCATTAGTTCGTCACTAAAAGTTATGGATAGTGCCATTTACCAAACGGATTTCACTCTTACTATTAAATAAACACCTAGCACCATTTTAGATATTGTCAGTTAAAAGTCGCTCAAGAAAGGATCAAGATTATGTTTGAAAACAAGATCTGCGTCGTGACAGGCGCAGCACAAGGAATTGGAAAAGCTATTGTTGAAAGGTTTGCTGAGAATAAGGCGAAATGCATCTACGCCCTAGATATGAACAGTCAGGCGCTGAGCGACGCATTTGAGTCGCTACCTAATGTCAACGTAGAGGTGATCAACATATGCGATCGCCAAGCCATAGCGGCACTGGTCGACAAAATTCATGCAGAGCAAGGCCGTATAGATGTGCTGGTTAACAATGCTGGTATTACTCGAGACGCGCTGATTGAAAAAATGACCGAAGATGAGTGGGACGCGGTCGTTAATGTTAATTTGAAAGGGGTATTCAACCTTACCCAAGCCATTGCACCCATCATGATGGAAAACAATTCTGGTTCAATCGTGACCATGTCCTCTGTTGTCGGAACGGACGGTAATATTGGCCAAAGTAATTATGCAGCGACAAAAGGCGGCGTGATTGCCATGACCAAAGGTTGGGCCAAAGAGTTTGCCAGAAAAGGCGCTCAAGTGCGTGCTAACTGTGTCGCTCCTGGTTTTGTTGCCACACCGATGACCGCCGATTTACCAGAAAAAGTACTCGATCTAATGAAATCGAAGACGCCGTTAGGTCGTATGGGAACACCAGAAGATATCACTAATGGCGTCGAGTTCTTAGCCAGTGACAAGTCGAGCTTTATCACCGGGCAAGTGCTTAAGATTGACGGAGGGTTGGTGCTCTAAGATGACAAAGAAAGTCTATATTGTTGCTGCCAAACGTACCGCCATTGGTTCGTTCCAAGGCAGCTTAAGTCCATTCTCTGCTGTAGAGCTTGGCGCAGAGGTGATTAAAGCGGCGCTCTCTCAAGCCAGCTTAAGCCCGGACTCTGTTGATGAAGTGATCGCTGGCAACGTACTTGGATCGGGGCTGGGTCAGGGCGTTGGCCGTCAAGCTTCGATTCATGCTGGAATCCCTGCAAAGGTGCCGGCTTATACTTTGAACATGATTTGCGGAAGCGGTATGAAATCGCTGCTCAATGGCATTAACGCCATTCGAGCGGAGGACGCAAATTTGGTCGTTTCGGCTGGGATGGAAAGTATGAGCAATGCGTCTTTTGTGCTTGACGGACAAACGAGACGTGGCAACAAGATGGGTGATATCTCGCTGATTGATACTGTATTAAAGGATGGCCTAACCGATGCGTTTACTGGCATTCATATGGGAATAACGGCAGAAAACATCGCGGCTCAATACGGGATCACTCGTGAAGAGCAAGACCGCTTTGCTTGTGAGAGCCAAGCAAAGGCGCAGCGGGCCATACAAGCTGGCGTGTTTGATGAAGAAATAGTTCCAATGCAAGTCAATGGTCGAAAAACAAGCTACCAAGTCAACAAAGATGAGCATCCACGCGAAGACGTCAGCTTCGGCTCTCTAGCGGCATTACGGCCTGCTTTTGTACAAGATGGATCAGTGACCGCAGGTAATGCTTCGGGCATTAATGATGGAGCAGTCGCGTTGATATTAGCCAGTGAGCAGGCGGTAGAGCGCCATCAACTTACCCCATTAGTCGAGATAGTCTCGGTTGGACAGGGTGGGGTCGCTCCTGAAATGATGGGAATGGGGCCATGCCCAGCGATTGATCAAGCGCTTAAACGAGCAAGGTTAACGCTCTCTGAGATAGATCGTATCGAGCTTAATGAAGCCTTTGCCGCGCAAGCTCTAGGCGTCATGCATGAGCTCTGTGAGCAACACTCTGTCACCCTTGATTGGTTTCGTGAGCGGACGAATCTCAATGGAGGGGCAATCGCCCTTGGCCACCCTATTGGTGCGTCTGGTGGGCGAATTGTCACCACATTGATTTATGAAATGATCCGCTCCAACCGCCAGCTGGGTCTAGCCTCTCTGTGCATTGGTGGTGGAATGGGGACTGCAATTATCGTTAAGCGTTGTGAATAAAGGCCGAGTGCGGCCTTTTTAACTGGCTAGCTTTATAGCTTCGATGAGCTTATCGAGCTCCCGCTTAATCTCTTGATCAAGAGCGTAGCCGATATTGATTCTTAAACAGTCGTTGTAGAGGTCGAGTGTACTGAACAACTGCCCTAAGCGGATGTCGACGTTATTCTTAGCTAACTGTTGCTGGAACGCAGTGATATCGAGATTGGGTATTTGCAGCCAAAGTACCATACCTCCCTGAGGGTGACTGACTTTGACATTATCTGGCAGGTTACGCCCAAGGTAGTGTTGGTATTCTTGACGAAGCTTAAGCAGATGGGCTCGACGGCGCTTAAGCTGTTTAGCGTACTGACCACTTTCGATGAAGTCAGCAACAGCCAGTTGTATCGGCAAAGACACGCCAAAACAAGAAGCCGTATGCTGGTGGCGGTACACGTCTGTAAAGCGGCCCGGCAAACACCAACCTAATCGATAACTTGGCGATAGGCTCTTCGACACTGAACCACACCAAAGAATGTAACCGTCCTGTTCGTAGTACTTAGCCGGAAGCGGTGTGTGTTCGCTGTAAGAAAGTTCAAGATACACATCATCTTCGATAATGGGTGTCTGGTATTGGTTAGCTAATTGCGCAAGCTTGAGCTTTTGCGGCGCAGACATAGTAATCCCCTGAGGGTTCATATGAGAAGTACAGAATATTCCGGCTTTAACGACTCCGCGTTTCAGGTGTTCTTCTAATTGGTGGAGATCGACGCCATCGTCAAGTGAGGGGATTTCGACGATCTTACGCCCCATTTTGCCAAGCAAATCAAGGATGCCACTAAAGCAAGGCGAGCTGATCGCGATGGCATCACCGATTTGAGTGCAAGACTCTAAAGCACACTTAATTGCCGGCATGCATCCGGAGGTGATCACCAGTTCCTCTGGATTCACGTGCAAGCCGAGTTTCGAAAAATGGACACTTAAAGCGTTGCGAAGTGCGGGCTCACCTTGAGTGGTTGGATAGGCATTCAACCTTTTACCAATTCTTTTGCTTGCGCGTCGAAAGCTACGTTCAAGTTCGAGTTGAGCACTTTCATCGATGGCTGTGCTCGAAACTCCAAGAGGACCACTAAGTGGAGAGTGAATGGCATAGTTGTGTTCAATGCTAGACACCTTACTAACAAATTGAGCCCAATTCGGTGTTTGGTGATGATACTGACGAGGAGCAACGAAATAACCCGCTTGAGGACGAGAGTGAATCCAGCCCTGAGATTCCAATTCTTGATAACAGCTCACCGCGGTAGACATGCTTACGGATCGCTGTTTGGCGAGTTGCCTAAGTGATGGCATTCGGCTGCCTTCAATCAACTTGCCATCTTCAATTTCTTCGATGAACTGGTTTGCGAGACGTTTATATTTACTCATTTTGAAAACTGTACTGGTTTTTATGTAATAAATTGTATCTGTACTCAAAACTGTACCCGAGTAATAATTTTTTTCAACAAAAAGGGAGGACAGTTATGACAAGAAACGATTTTTTACTAGCCTTGTTTGTCATGGCAATTTGGGGATTTAACTTTTCCATGATTAAGCTGGGCATTACCGAAGTGCACCCATTGCTTGCAACCGCAGCACGTTTTTCGCTTGCCGTTATTCCGGCTATTTTCTTTATCGCACGACCACTTGTAGCATGGCGTTATTTGATTGGTTACGGATTCGTATTTGGTGTCGGTATCTGGGGCATGGCGTCATGGTCGATTACCGCGGGCTTATCGTCTGGCATGTCTTCAGTGCTACTTTCATCCAACGCGCTAATTAGTATGGCAGTGGGCGTTTTTATCCACAAAGAATCGGCATCCAACCGTAAATTACTAGGAGCGGTCGCGGCTCTAATCGCGCTGCTAGTACTGGTGACGGCGACTAATGGCAACATCACCGCGCAAGGCTTGATGTTCATCTTAATTGCGGCGAGCAGTTGGACCTTAATGGGGGTGATCGTAAAAGCATCAAAAACCACGCAGGCGTTTGCATTTAATGTATGGGGGATGTTATTCGCGCCAATACCACTGGTCTTGTTTGCAGTGGCGATTCACGGCCCAGACATTGTTTGGCAGGCAATCGAGCTGTGGAATATGAGTACGACGATCGCTGTACTGTTCCAAGCGTATCCAACGACTTTATTCGGTTACTGGGTTTGGAATCGACTGTTGATTCGTTACCCGCTGAGCACAACCGCGCCGCTGACTTTAATGGTGCCAGTGTTTGCGCTTGTATCTGGGTACTTTATGTATGGTGAGACTCTAAGCTATGCGCAGATGTTTGCTTGTGTGTTGTTTTTGGTGGGGATTGGCTTAATCGTTAAACCGGCAAAACAAGCAAAGCTAAATCTGGATAAGGTGGCAAGCCACTAGCGAAAACTTTTGGGGCCAGGCGGCCCCAAGTTATTGCCTAGCGAATAAAGGCGAGGTCGAACACAGTAGAACGATTTCGGCCCGTCTCTTTTGAAAAATAGAGTGCTTTATCGGCATGTTCCAGCCAAGTGAGGTGGTTCGTTTGATGAGCGGAAATTTCACATATTCCTAAGCTGATGGTGTAATTAACGTTATAACCTTCGCAGGCAATGATTGACTGCTCAATTTTCTTTCTCAGCCTCTCAGTAAAATACAGAGCTTGATTTGCGCACGTACCCGGTAAGATGACGGTAAACTCTTCGCCACCATAGCGCCCACAAATATCGGAAGTTCGCGAGGCTTTACGTAATTCATCAGACGCGTGGCGAATAACATGATCGCCAACAGTATGGCCGTAAGTATCGTTCACCTTTTTGAAATGGTCGATATCAAAAATAACCAGTGAAGAGACCGAACCGGATACCTTGCAAGTCTCAAACTCTTTAAGTAGGCAAGATTCCCAATAACGGCGATTAAACAGCTTAGTTAATCCATCGGTCCGGCTTAAGTCTGAGAGCTTTTGGTTTGAGTCCATCAAATGGATTTTGTTTTTCGCGATATCGGTAACGTCATTGATGATCAAACTAACATGCGATACATCGCCATTAACCGACGTCAGTGGCGAGAAAGTTATGTTCTGGCGCATTTCTCTCAAGCCGTTGGAGATCGGACTAAAGTTTTTAAACTTGAATAGATAAGGGCGGTCTTCCCAACAGGAAAAGCCGCGACTATTGAGCTTAAAAGAGCTGTCTACTTTTTTTCTCAGCCAAGACTCTGGAAGGTCAGGAATGATATCAAACAGGACTTTTCCCAAGATGTGCTCTGCACCGATGCCGCTATAACCCTGCATAAAGGCGTTCCACGCACAGACTCTATATTGCTCATCTAGAACGATAAGTCCGGCATCAAGATCGCCGATGATCTGCATTGTCCAGTGGAAGTCGCTGATTTCGCTCGCTTTCATAATACGCTCTTCAATATTTGTTCAATGGCATCGACAGACACGTTATCCATTAAGAAAATAACGTCACACGCTATATCGAGATTTTCGGCTTTATAAACGAACTCGATAGTAAAGATCTCTTCATCGTAGCCTGCTAAAAACTGATTACAGTTAAGAGAGACTTGCAATAGCTCTTTCTCTAACACTATCGGTTGGCGTATAGAGATCGCGATATCCAATTGGCGACTAAACGAGAGAAGAAACGATGACACCAGTAAGTTGGAGATGTCTAAAATGACTTCGTTGGTTGTATTAGCGAGCTCTCCTTCAACGTCATGGCCGAGTTTTTCTAAGCCGCTTCCATGCAAACAAACCAGTGCTTCACCATGAATTCCACTACCAACAAAGCGTTGAGAAACCGCACGATACCCAGAGTTATTGACGATATCTTGCACGGTCATTTTCAATTCTGATTGATGCAACGAAGCAACATTGGGTAAAGGCATCTCAATAAAATGCCCCACTTGCTCTGCTATCAAAGATGCGCTGGTACCTAATGCGATGTTACTCATCTCGCGGATATTACCCATCAGATCGATGTTAGTTTCTGGGCATGAAGGTACCGCCATGTTGAAAGCTTGAAGTGGGATGCGGTACTTAGCAAATAGCTCGGTAAGATCAGAAGTATTAAACGGTTTTTCGATAAAGTCCAACGCACCCAAAGCACGGCAACGTTGTTTCGCAGCGGCTTGAATATCGCCAGAAACAATAATGACTTTGGTCGGGTGATTGTTGACGGGTAAAGAGGCGAGTACCTCAAAGCCATCCATCACGGGCATCGTTAAATCTAGGAACAACACGTCGATATTGGTTTGCGCCATTTGCTCTAGCGCGAGCTTACCATTTTCCGCTTCACTAATTTGAGTGGCGGAAGATAGTCCTATTTTACTAATTATTGCCTTACGCGCGATTTTGGAGTCATCGCAAACCAGAATATTCATAAGATGTCGTGTTAGCCTGAAACTGAGGTGTATTTTTATAGTTGTGTAAGCAAGAGCCAATAATAATGTGATATTGAGTCCAAATACCAAGGCTTAGTTAACACTTTTGGTGTGTGCTTTACACGAAATATCTCATTAATTGGAATGATTTTTAGAGGATAAACACATATTTAGCGGTTTTACTGTTTTCCAATCGCAAGTGCAACGTTCGAACTAGGTGTTCGGTTGAGATGTTGAGTTATGGACCAGCCAACTTGTGTAAGTGAGGTTAAGTCGACGCCTGTTTCAATCCCTAACTCATGACAAAGGTAAACGACGTCTTCGGTTGCAACATTTCCCGATGCACCCGGAGCATATGGGCATCCGCCCAAGCCAGCAACGCTGGAATCGATCACACTGACACCCATTGAAAGGGCATGAAACAGATTGGCCAGGGCTTGTCCCCATGTGTTGTGAAAGTGAACGGCAATTTGCTCGAGTGCAATATCGTGATTGACCGCTTCAAGCATCTGCTGAATGCGCACTGGTGTACCCGTACCGACGGTGTCACCGAGTGATATTTCATAACAGCCCAGTGAAGAGAGCAATTTGGCGATGTTTCTGACCTGCTGCGGAGCAATCTTTCCTTCATAAGGGCAATCAATCACACAAGACAAATAGCCACGTACAGGAATGCCTTTTTTCTGGGCTGCTGAGACAACGGGCTCAAATCGCTCAAGGCTCTGCTCAATAGTGCAGTTAATGTTTTTTTGTGAGAACGTCTCTGACGCGGAAGCAAAGATCGCAATGTAATCGACATTCGCGTCTATTGCATGTAGGAACCCTTGTAAGTTGGGCGTTAGTGCGGAATAGGCAACCCCAGGAAAGCGGGTTATGCTGCGCAGCACTTGGTGTGAGTCTGCCATTTGTGGCACCCATTTAGGCGAAACAAAGGATCCCGCTTCAATGTGTTTCAGCCCGGATTGAGACAAGCCATTGATCAAATCGATTTTGGCTTGCGTTGATACTTGAGGCTCGTTTTGCAAACCATCTCTGGCGCCAACCTCAACGATTTTAACTTTTTCGGGGAAAGACATAGGACGCATTCAAGATTCCTCTTGATACCAACTGGGTGTGCGTTTTTCTAAGAAAGCGCTCAACCCTTCTTGTCCTTCGAGCGAGACTCGAATGTTGGCGATCATGTGACTGGTATAACGGATTAGGTCTCGATCGATCGGATGATTGTCGCAGTGTTGAATGAGCTCTTTTGCCTGAGTGAGGGCGGCAGGACTATTACGTAGAATTCTCGATAGAATGGCCTGCATATCTTGCTCAACAGTTTCGGGGGAGGTGATCTGGTGAATGAGTTGCAAATCCAGTGCTTTCTCTGTGTCGATCGGTTCTGCAGTAAGCATATAACGCCTTGCTTGTCGGGCGCCCATCGCACGGCACACATACGGCGCGATTGTTGCGGGAACCAATCCTAATTTAACCTCGCTCAAACAAAACTTCGCACTTCGGTCAGCTAAAACGATGTCGCAGCAACAGATCAGCCCTAAGGCACCACCAAACGCCCAACCGTGAACATACGCAAGTGTCGGGTGTGGGAAATGATCGAGCACTTTCATGAGCTTGGCGAGTTGATTGGCGTCTTTGATGTTGGCATCGTGGTTTTGCTCTGCCATCTGCTTCATCCAACGCAAGTCCGCACCAGAGGAGAAGTGCTCACCATTTCCTTTCAACACGAGGCAGCGAACGTTTGGATGCTCAGCAAGATAGTCTAACGCAATGATCAGTTCGTGGATGAGATGGTTACCGAAGGCATTGTGTTTGTCGACCCGATTTAGCGTAACATGTGCGATGCCCTGTGGGTCGATGTCATAGTGTAGCTCATCACTTAAAATCACTTCCATGTGGTTTCCTCTACATTCGAAATATTCCAAACTCGCTGTCTTTAATCGGCGCATTGAGTGCTGCGCGTAATGCGTGCGCTAATACGTCTCTTGTCTCCACCGGATCGATGATGCCATCGTCCCACAGCCTGGCGCTGGCGTAGTAAGCTGAGCCTTCCGTATCGTATTGATCGATAATCGACTGACGAAAGTTAGATTCGTCATCTTCAGACCATTGTTCGCCCTTACGTTGAATCACATCGCGTTTCACTTGAGTCAGCACGCCAGCGGCTTGTTCGCCACCCATCACAGAAATTTTCGCATTAGGCCACATCCACATCATCGTTGGATCGTAAGCGCGTCCGCACATGCCATAGTTACCTGCGCCATAAGATCCTCCAACAATGATAGTAAATTTAGGTACATCGGCGCAGGAAACTGCCATGACCAACTTGGCGCCATGTTTTGCAATTCCTTCTTCTTCAGAGCGTTTCCCGACCATAAAGCCAGTGACGTTTTGCAAAAATACCAACGGGATTTTTCGTTTCGCGCATAACTCAATAAAATGCGCACCTTTCTGGGCTGAGTCAGAAAACAGTACGCCATTGTTTGCGATGATGCCGACTTGCTGATGTTCAATTCTGGCAAACCCACACACTAGGGTGACGCCAAATAGCGCTTTGAACTCATCGAAGTCAGAATCATCGACGATTCGTGCGATGACTTCTCGCATATCGAAGCTGAGGCGTAGATTAGCGTTCACCACGCCGTACAGCTCTTCTGCGGGGTAACGGGGAGGAAGGGCATCGGTTAATGGCTTACGAGCGGGTATGTTGGCATTAGCGATCGCTTGACGGGCAAGTTCCAATGCGTGGGGCTCATTCTCTGCATAATAGTCGGCGACCCCGGATTTTCGGCAGTGGACGTCTGCGCCACCCAATTCTTCTCCCGTTACGATTTCTCCTGTTGCGGCTTTTACTAAAGGAGGTCCAGCAAGAAAATAGTGCCTTGCTGCTTAACGATGATAGAGACATCTGCCATTGCAGGAATGTAAGCGCCCCCAGCGGTACATAAGCCTAAAACGACGGAAATCTGCGCAATGCCCTGAGCGGACATGCGTGCCTGATTGAAGAAAATACGCCCGAAATGATCTTTGTCGGCAAATACGTTGGCTTGATGAGGTAAGTTGGCGCCACCCGAATCGACTAAATAGATGCAGGGTAAATGGCAGCGCTGGGCAATTTCTTGTGCACGTAAATGTTTTTTTACCGTTAGTGGGTAATAGGTTCCGCCTTTGACGGAAGGGTCATTAGCAATGACCATGCAGTCAATACCGTTGATTTGTCCGATGCCAGCCACCGCTCCGGCACAAGGTACCGCTTCTTCATAGACTTGCCACGCGGCAAACTGGCCAATCTCAAGGAAAGGAGTGTCTGAGTCTAACAGGGCACGAATACGCTCTCGAACGGGTAACTTTCCTTTGGCTCTTTGGTGCTCGAGGGCTTTGACGCCGCCACCTTGTTTTATCGTTTCTCGGTCTGATTTTAGTTTGTCGACCAAACTTGCCATCGCCTGATGATTATCCTGATAGAGCGGGGCGTGGGCTTTTATTTTGCTTCGAATTACGGCCATGTCGTCTCCCTTACCTTGATTCGTCAAACAGTTCGCGACCAATCAGCATGCGTCTGATTTCCGAAGTACCCGCACCGATTTCATACAGCTTTGCGTCGCGCAGTAGGCGACCCGCTGGGAACTCGTTGATATAGCCATTCCCACCGAGTAACTGAATGGCGTCCAGTGCGAGTTGGGTGGCCAGTTCTGCGCTGTAAAGGATAGCGCCAGCGGCATCTTTGCGAGTGGCTTCCCCTCTATCGCATGCGGCTGCTACGGTATAGACATAACAGCGCGCGGCGTTAGTGCGGGTATACATATCGGCAATCTTGGCTTGGACCAACTGGAACTCGCCAATAGAGCGGCCAAACTGTTTGCGGTCATGCACGTAGGGGACCACTAAATCCAAGCAGGCCTGCATGATTCCAAGTGGACCACCAGCAAGAACGACTCGTTCGTAATCAAGCCCACTCATTAACACTTGGACGCCATGATTCTCTGCACCGAGTAAGTTCTGCTTGGGCACTTTGCAGTCTTTGAACACTAACTCGCAGGTATTGGAACCACGCATCCCTAGCTTGTCGAGTTTCTGGGCATGGCTAAAGCCTTCAAATTGTTTCTCGACAATGAAAGCACTGATCCCATGGGATTTTACGCTGGGATCGGTTTTGGCGTAGACAATAACGACATCAGCATCCGGGCCGTTAGTAATCCACATTTTACTGCCATTGAGATGATAATAGTTACCGTGTAACTCTGCTTTGAGTTGCATGCTGACCACGTCAGAGCCTGCATTGGGTTCGCTCATCGCTAGTGCGCCAATATAGGAGCCATCGACCAATTTGGGCAGGTATTTTTGTTTTTGTTCGCTGTTACCGTTGCGAAATATTTGATTGGCACAGAGATTTGAATGAGCACCATAACTGAGCCCTACCGATGCTGAAGCGCGACTGAGTTCTTCCATAGCGACAACGTGGGCCAGGTAGCCCATATCAGCGCCGCCAAACTCTTCGCTAATCGTTACGCCCAGCAGACCCATCTCTCCCATAAGCGACCAAAGCTGATTGGGAAACTGGTTGTCGATGTCTATTTGAGTGGCAAGTGGCTCAACGTGCGTATGAGCAAACGCCGCAACGTGCTCGCGAAGCAAATTAATTGATTCGCTGAGACCAAAATTGAGAGGTTGATAAAGGGATGACATAGCGCCTCCATACTGACTGCTTATGGTTTAAGCAGCGATAGTAAAAGTGCAGAGGCGCTAGGGTGAAACTAGTTTCGACTTAACGCATCTTCACAACGTTGTCGGGCAGCGTTGAGATCCTCCAAAACAATGGTAATGTCCTCAAGCTGTCGTTTTAACACTGCTTCCTTTTCTTCGATTATTTTCAGCATTTGAACCAGTTGGGTATCTTCTTGGTGAGTGTCATACAGTGCAAACAACTCTTTAATTTCTGCCAAGGAGAAACCCAATCTCTTACCGCGTAAAATTAACTTGAGACGAATTTTGTCTCTGCGTTGATAGATGCGCATTGTTCCTTTGCGCTCTGGCTGAATAAGACCAACGTCCTCATAAAACCGAATACTGCGAGTTGTAATATCAAACTCTTTTGCGAGATCACTGATCTTAAATTTTTCCACCTGGCTAACTTCTCCAATGGCTAGTTAGAACGATAAACAAAGCAACTTGTAATTCATTCGTTTCTTTACGTTAACGTAAATGTTAGTGCTATGCTTACGTAAACGTCAAGTAATTCGGTGCAAGGGAGAGAGGCATGGAAAAAGAGGTTTGGATAGTCGCAGCGAAGCGAACACCCATGGGGCGGTTTCAGGGCTTACTTTCGTCTTTTCAATCTCCGGCCCTTGGGGCTCTTGCGATTAAATCTGCGGTTGAACAGATGAAGCTCTCTCGAGAAATCATCGATGAAGTGTACATGGGTAGTGTGCTTACAGCGGGGTGTGGTCAGGCGCCAGCGCGGCAAGCCGCGCTTGGGGCGGGGCTTTTACGTCAAACTCCCTGTACCACAGTTAACAAGGTTTGCGGCTCAGGAATGAAGTCGGTGATGTTGGCCTACGATGCAATTTATGCGGGTTCAGCGCAGTGTGTTGTGGCTGGTGGAATGGAAAGTATGACCAATGCTCCCCACCTTCTATCTGAGGCTCGGGCTGGTATGCGTATGGGTCATAAACAGGTATATGACCATATGTTCGTCGACGGGTTGCAAGACGCCTACGAGGGCAATTTGATGGGTGTATATGGTCAGCGCACGGCAGATAAGTTGGATTTCACTCGACAGGAGATGGACCGTTGGGCGACGCACTCATTGAATCGAGCATTAGAAGCTCAGCAGCAAAACTTATTCGATGACGAGATCATGACTATTGACCTTCCTGACGGTTCGGTGATGCGTATGGATGAGCATCCTAATCGCGCAAATTTGGAAAAGATCAGCAAATTGAAACCTGCGTTTGACCCTAAAGGAACAGTGACTGCGGCGAATTCTAGTGCCATTTCGGATGGTGCGGCGGCGTTAGTGGTTATCGACTCTATTACTGCGCGGAGCCATGGTTTGAAGCCGATGGCAATCATAAAAGGTCATGCCTGCCATGCGAGAGCGCCAGAAGAATTTACCTTGGCCCCGGTGTTTGTCATTGAACAACTGCTTTCTAAGCTGGACTGGGCGACAGAGGAAGTTGATCTTTGGGAGATCAACGAAGCTTTCGCGGTGGTTACTCAAATTGCCATCAAACAACTCGGTTTAGACGAGCAGAAAGTCAATGTTAAAGGCGGCGCGTGTGCGCTAGGGCATCCTATTGGTGCCAGTGGAGCAAGAATTTTAGTCACACTAATCCATGCTTTAAAGCAGCTTCAATCTTTGGGTGTGGATGGCGTGGCCAGCAATCAAAAAGTGGTTCGAGGTGTTGCGTCTTTATGTATAGGCGGAGGAGAAGCCACAGCGATGGGAATTGAGATCCCTCTAGAATGATAAGGAAACCATTATGACTCAGTCAGTCCCTCTCTATATCGGTGGAGAATTTATCCAATCGAAGACCAACCAATGGATAGACGTAACGAATCCCGCCACCAATGAAGTGATCGCAAAGCTTCCTTGCGCCAGCACCGATGAAATGTCTAACGCGGTAGACGATGCGAAACGCGCCTTTAACGAGTGGAAAAATGTCGCGATTTCGGAGCGAGCACGTGTCATGCTGCGTTATCAACACCTGCTAAAAGAGCATCATGATGAGCTCGCACAATTGCTTTCTCACGAAACAGGAAAAATCCTTTTAGACGCTAAGGGTGATGTTTGGCGTGGTATTGAAGTCGTTGAACAAGCGGCCAACATTGCCAGCAATATGATGGGAGAAACGGTTGAAAATGTCGCGACGGATATAGACAGCTATTCCTTGATTCAACCACTCGGCGTCTGTAGTGGTATCACACCATTTAATTTTCCGGCGATGATCCCGCTATGGATGTTTCCGTTAGCCATTGCAGCCGGAAACAGTTTCATTCTCAAACCGTCAGAGCAAGTGCCGCTGACCTCGATTCGTTTAGCTCAGCTGTTTGAACAAGCCGGTGCGCCCAAAGGGGTACTCCAAATTGTTCATGGCGCGAAAGAGCAGGTTGACTACTTGTTGTCGCACCCAGACATTCGCACGGTTTCATTTGTCGGGTCAGTCCCAGTCGCGGAGTACATCTACCACACAGGTACGCTACATAATAAGCGTGTTCAAGCCTTTGCTGGTGCCAAAAACCATATGGTTATTATGCCAGATGCGAATAAAAATCAGGTGATTAGTAACTTAGTTGGTGCATCGGTTGGTGCAGCCGGACAACGTTGTATGGCGATATCCGTCGCCGTGTTTGTTGGCGATTCAAAGCAGTGGATCGACGATCTTTGTCAAGAAATGGCGTTGATGAAACCCGGGGCATGGGATGACGAACAAGCGGCTTACGGCCCGTTAATTAGCCGAGCGGCCAAACAGCGAGTGCTGCGCTTAATCTCTGAGGGTAAAGCGCAAGGCGCGGAATGTTTGCTCGATGGCAGTGACTGTCGAGTGGATGGGTTTCCTGAGGGTAACTGGGTTGGACCGACGCTATTTCGCTCTGTAACGGCGGATATGTCTATCTATCAGCAAGAGATATTTGGCCCCGTGCTGATTTGTCTAGAAGTGGACACACTCGAAGAGGCGATTGAGCTTATCAATCAAAACCCATATGGCAATGGTACCTCCATCTTTACCTCTAGTGGCGGTGCAGCGCGTAAATATCAGCACGAAATTCAAGTCGGGCAAGTGGGGGTCAACGTACCGATTCCAGTGCCTTTGCCGTTTTTCTCTTTTACTGGATGGAGAGGCAGCTTTTACGGTGACCTTCATGCTTACGGAAAACAGGCTGTGCGTTTCTACACAGAGACAAAAACGGTCACAGCGCGCTGGTTTGATGACGACATTCCAACTGGACCGAACTTGACGATTCAACTGAAATAGGGAGTCGCGTATGGATTTTGAGTTAAACGAAGACCAACGAGCTTTCGCCCAAACCGCCCAGCAGTTTGCTCAAGAGAGCCTTATGCCGATGGCGGCGCAATGGGATGAAGAGCAGCTGTTTCCCAAAAGTGTTCTTCAACAAGCTGGTGAGCTTGGCTTTATGAGCTTGTATACACCGGAAGATCAAGGCGGGCTCGCTCTGTCGCGGCTCGATGCCTCGATTATTTTTGAGCAACTGGCGATGGGTTGTACTTCTACAACGGCATTTATGACCATCCACAATATGGTTACTTGGATGGTCGCCAGCTTCGCTCAAGAAGCAGTCAAAGCGCACTTCTGTCCAAAGTTAATTACGGGTGAATGGTTGGGTTCATATTGCTTAACAGAACCCAACGCAGGCTCTGATGCCGCCTCGTTAACGACATCCGCGACGAAGCAAGGCGATCAATACATCATTAATGGCTCGAAAGTTTTTATCTCAGGGGCGGGCGACACCGAGGTGTTGGTGGTGATGGCTCGAACCAGTGATGATGGCGCTAAGGGCGTATCTGCCTTTGTTGTCCCGGCTGATGCTGAAGGGATCAGCTATGGACGAAAAGAGCCGAAAATGGGGTGGAACAGCCAGCCAACTCGTTCAGTGACGTTTGAGCAAGTGTCAATTCCGGCCGAATACTTACTTGGTGAAGAGGGACAAGGCTTCATTTTTGCGATGAAAGGGCTCGATGGAGGCCGAATCAATATAGCCACCTGCTCGGTTGGCACCGCTCAACACGCATTAAATGCAGCGCTGCAATACGTTCAGGAGCGCAAACAATTTGGTCAAGCACTTGCCCATTTCCAGGGGCTGCAGTTTAAGTTGGCTGACATGGCGACGGAATTGGTCGCTGCAAGGCAACTGGTGAGGTTAGCCGCCTACAAACTCGATCAAGGTGATCCAGAAGCGACCACTTACTGCGCTATGGCAAAACGATTTGCTACCGATGTGGGGTTTAACGTTTGTGATCAAGCTTTACAGATATTTGGTGGCTACGGCTATATCAAAGAATACCCATTAGAGCGCCATTTTAGAGATGTTCGGGTGCACCAAATTTTAGAAGGCACCAATGAGATCATGCGTCTGATCATCGCTCGTCGCGTGTTAACCGAAGGAACGCAAATACTCTAGGAGTACGTTATGACACAAGAAACAGGGGTCAAATGCTCGATTGACGGCCATGTTGCCATCATCACTATGGATAATCCTCCTGCAAATACGTGGACAGAGCAAAGCCTCGCCAGCCTAAAAGAGCGGGTTGAGGAGTTAAACGCCAACACGTCGATCTATGCGTTGGTAATTACCGGAGCGGGCGACAAATTTTTTTTCGGCAGGTGCGGATCTTAAGTTGTTTGCTTCCGGCGATAAATCGGTGGCGGCCTCGATGTCTCGCGCGTTTGGTGACGCATTTGAAACCTTATCGGGTTTTCGTGGTGTTTCTATCGCTGCAATAAACGGCTATGCAATGGGAGGAGGGCTGGAGGTCGCGCTTGCTTGTGATATTCGCATTGCTGAACATCAGGCAAAACTGGCGCTTCCTGAGGCAAAAGTGGGTTTGTTACCTTGCGCTGGTGGTACGCAAAACCTCACCGCGCTTGTCGGTGAAGGCTGGGCGAAACGTCTCATTCTCTGCGGTGAGCAGATCGACTCTCCCACAGCAGAGCGAATCGGACTGGTGGAAGAGGTGGTTGAACAAGGGCAATCCCAATCTACTGCGCTTGCGCTTGCGAACCAGGTAGCTAACCAGTCTCCATCTTCAGTGGCAGCATGCAAACAGCTAATCCAAAATACCCGTAGCCAAACTCAAGCCCACGGGCTGGTTAAGGAGCGAGAGCTGTTTCTACAGCTTTTCGACACCGAGGATCAGCAAGAGGGCGTGCAAGCCTTTTTGCAAAAGCGTCCACCTCAATGGAAAAATCGATAAGGAGTCATTATGAATGGATGCGTTCATTTCACTGAACTGCCTTGCAGCGATAATCAGCACAAAATTGCCAAAGCGACGCTGGGTAACCCTTCTTCGTTAAATGCTTTAACCTTCGATATGTTGCGTGAACTCAAAGCGCAACTTGAGCTGTGGCAAGACGATGATGACATTGTTTGCGTGATATTAGATGGCGAGGGCAGCAAAGCATTTTGCGCGGGTGGTGACGTCCGTACTATGCACCAAGTAATGCAGCAAAATGACCCCAAGGCCACGGAGCAATTTTGTTGCGATTACTTCACTTTAGAATATCAATGCGATTATCTGATCCACACCTACTACAAACCCGTTATCGCTTGGGGTGAGGGCATTGTGATGGGGGGAGGAGTCGGGCTTTACATGGGCTCAAGCCATAAAGTGGTGACGCCGACTTCCCGATTAGCCATGCCAGAGGTGAGTATTGGCCTATTCCCAGACGTTGGGGCGACTTGGTTTCTGAATCGATTAGAAGAGGGCGTTGGGCTGTTTCTCGGAATGACAGGAGCCATGGTTAATGCAAGCGATGCTTTATCGATACACTTGGCAGATCATATAGCGTTGCCCGAAGACAAAGAAACCTTAATTGAACAACTGCAAGTCGCTGATTGGCAGTACGTTGACGATGTGTATGAAGTGGTCAGTGAGTTACTTGAAGCGTTCCATGATTCAGCCTTTGCCGCCGCTCCGCCCCCTCAGTTGGTTCCGTACTTAGAGCAGATACGACAAGCTTGCCATCAGGACAGTGTGATTCATGTTGCTGATAGCATTATGGCAATAGCAAGCAACGATCCTTGGTTAGATGGTGCAAAACGAAATCTGGCATCAGGTAGCCCAATCACTTGCCATTTATGTTATCGCCAGATGACCCAATTCCAGCAACTTTCTCTTGCCGATTGTTTCCGGTTAGAACTGTCGATGGCCGTTCGCAGCGCATTATTGGGCGAGTTTCAAGAAGGGGTGAGATCTCGATTGATCGACAAAGACAATGAGCCCCATTGGAAATACGCCAGTATTGCGCAAGTTGATACGAATATTATCGACCAGTTGGTTACGTCATATTGGAGCAGCGACAAACATCCACTGGCGCTATTGGGTCACTACTAATGCCCGTACTTTGCTATTTGTAAACAAGGACGATGAGGATTGGAATATGAGTACTATTGCGTTTATTGGCTTAGGTAATATGGGGGCGCCCATGGCCAACAACTTGTTATCTGCAGGTTGTAATGTTCGCGTTTTCGACTTAGTAAAATCATCGGTAGACGAGCTCGCCAAAGCCGGAGCTATAGCCTGTGAAGAGGTAAGTTCTGTCGTTGAGGGGGCCGATGTTGTCATCACCATGTTACCGGCGGGCGAACATGTACGCTCCGTCTACCTCGGTGATCATCATGGTGGTGTCGGGTTGGTTAACTTAGTGAAGTCAGGAACCTTACTGATAGATTCTTCCACCATAGACCCTGAATCGGCGCGCACTGTTGCTAAATACGCAAAAGAGAAACAGTTAGATTTTGTTGACGCACCAGTATCTGGCGGTGTTGCAGGTGCGAAAGCGGGGACATTAACCTTCATTGTAGGCGGGGGAGCTAAAGCGTTTGACCGAGCAGAGCAAGTGCTCAAACACATGGGGAAGAACATTTTTCACGCCGGGAGAGCGGGCGATGGTCAAATGGCTAAAATCTGTAATAACTTGATGTTAGGTATTTTGATGTCTGGGACGTGTGAAGCGCTCAATTTAGGCATTGATAATGGGTTAGACCCCAATGTACTGTCCAAGATCATGCTGCAAAGTTCAGGGCGAAATTGGGCGTTAGAGCTGTATAACCCTTGCCCAGGTGTGATGGAAAACGCACCTGCAAGTCATGACTATCAACCGGGCTTTATGAGTAAACTGATGCTTAAAGACTTAGGCTTAGGGCTCGATTCGGCTGCCAAAAGCCAATCTTCTGTGCCAATGGGCGCACTCGCGCGCAATTTGTATGCCTTTCATAATGCTGGCGGTAATGAGGAACTCGATTTTTCAAGTTTGTTCCGTTTCTATCAATCGACCAAAAAAGAGGTGAAATGATGGAACTGAAAAACAGTGTCGTGGCGATCACTGGAGCCGGGCGTGGCTTAGGACAAATGATGGCGATTACCTTGGCACAAGCGGGCGCTGAGCTAGCACTGGTTGACGTGGACAATACCTCTCTTCAAGAGACCAAAACTCAATGCAACATGCTGGGCGTTAAAGCACTAACTTACTGTATTGATATTACCAATGAACAGCAAGTGACGAAAATTTTCAGTGACATTGTCACCGATTTTGGTCAGCTTGATGGACTGATTAACAATGCAGGCATTTTGCGTGATGGCCTGCTGGTTAAAGTGAAAGATGGTCAGATAAGTAAGATGTCGTTAGAGCAGTTTAATTCAGTGCTAGACGTTAACCTCACGGGGACTTTCTTATGCGGCAGAGAAGCCGCTGTTCAGATGATTAATAGCGGTCGTAAAGGGGTGATCATCAATATCTCTAGCGTTGCACGAGCGGGGAACATCGGTCAGTCAAACTATGCGGCCTCTAAAGCGGCGGTTGCGACACTTGCGGTGACTTGGGGTAAGGAGTTGGCACGTTACGGCATTCGCTCAGTTGCCATTGCGCCGGGCGTGATTGAAACGGACATGACACGTCAAATGAAGCCTGAAGCAAGAGAACGCTTAGAACGAATGATCCCCATAGGGAGAATGGGACAGGCCGACGAAATTGCTCACACTGTGAAATTCATTTTAGAGAACGAGTATGTTAATGCGCGCGTCATCGAGGTGGACGGAGGCGTTTATATGTAGATTGAAGTGTAATCGATCACTTCAAAACAGAAAACTTGCTCGTTTTTTAGCAAATTTTGAGAAAACTCACGATTGCTTGCTTACACTTATATCACTACTTGCATAAATAACTGTGACGTCAATTGGCTATTTTCCTCGAACTGGACAAACGGATAGGGAACTTCCGTTAAGAGGTTATCGATATGAAAATTGCCACAAAAATAGTTTCGGCATCGACTTTACTGTGCACATTAGCAGTGATTGCGACGGGGGTGATTGTGGGTTGGCGCTCTGCAGCCTTGTCGGAAGAAGCTTTATATAAGCGAGCAACTGAGCAACTAATATCCGTCAGAGAGATTAAGAAACACGAGATAGAGCTCTATTTTGAGCAGATCCGTGGTCAATTGATTACTACGGCAAATTCGGTCGGGGTACAAGATGCGATTAGCGCATTCAGTGATTCCTTCGCTAGCTATCCGGTGGAGAGAGTAAAGGAAAGTGACATCGGAGCACTAAGTCAGTACTACCAGACTCAATTTGGCGCAACCTATCGCTCAGCAAATGGCGGAGCGGCTGCGAATGAAATGCAAAAGCTAGCGATGCTCTCCTCGCGTGCGAAAGCCCTTCAAGCTCGTTACATCGGTGCTAACAGCAATCCCTTGGGTGAGAAACACCAACTTATGTCCGATAGCCTCGGTACCGACTATGACCAAGTACACGCCAAATATCACCCAAGCATTAAAGGATTCCTCGAAGAATTTGGCTATTACGATATCTTCCTAGTCGATCCACAAGGCAATGTGGTCTATTCAGTATTTAAAGAGCTCGACTATGCGACTAACTTAAAACAAGGACCGTACGCGGGCAGTGGTATTGCTAAAGCGTACAACAGCGCAATGTCAAAGGGACAAAACCAATTCCATCTTGAGGATTTCGCGCCTTATTACCCCTCATACCAAGCCGCCGCCTCCTTTATCGCGACCCCCATTAAGCAAGATGGTCAGACGCTTGGTGTACTCATTTTTCAAATGCCAGTTGATGAGATCAATAACATCATGACTTTTAACGGTAAATGGGGCCATGCGGGGCTTGGAGAAAGTGGCGAAAGCTATTTAGTTGGTCCTGATGGACTGTTAAGAAGTGAGTCGAGATTTTTGATGGAAGACCCAGAGCAGTATTTTGCTGCTATGGAGCAAGCAGGGATGGCAAGTGCTACATTGGCACAAATTCGGGGTAAAGGGTCGGCCATTGGACGAAAACCAGTCTCGACACCGACATCAAAAGCCGCTCTTAGAGGGCAAAGTGGTTCTGACGTAGTGACCGATTATCGAGGTGTAGGTGTGTTGTCGGCCTACGCTCCGGTCAACGCTGCAGGATTGAGTTGGGGGATATTGACGGAAATAGATAAAGATGAAGCGCTAAAAGACGTCGGCGGCTTAATCAGTGCGATGGTCGTTACGGTGTTAACCAGCATAGTGGTGATCGTGTTGGTCGCGATTGCGATTTCATACTTCCTTGGCCGCAGCATTGCTCAACCGATAAAAATTGCCAGCGAGAAAATCCAACACATCAGTAAAAACAATGACTTGACACAGAGGCTCGAAGTGTCAGGCAAAGATGAGATGACTGAGCTGGCGATATCACTCAATGGTTTGTTTACCCACCTACAAAGCATTATTGGCAAATTCGCTCAGGCAACCGATGACTTAAATCGCAACACCAACAGCATGGCGGATAACATGAACAGTACTCGTGATGCGGTTGACGATCAAAACCACCGCTCAGAGTCTGTCGCGACGGCGGTTAATCAAATGAGCGCGTCCATCGCAGAAGTTGCTCAGTTTGCTACCCGTGCTGCAGAGTTTGTGAAAAACGCCAACGAGACTGGTAGCCAAGGCGTTAATGTCGGTCGAAGTTTAGGGACGGAAATCGGTCAGCTAAATCAAGAGATGCAAACGGCGGTTGACGCCATTGGTCGCCTAAACAACGAAACCAACTCGATTGCGGAAGTACTCGATGTAATTCAAGGTATCGCTGAGCAAACCAATTTACTCGCACTAAACGCCGCGATAGAGGCAGCAAGAGCGGGTGAGCAAGGTAGAGGTTTTGCGGTGGTCGCCGATGAAGTACGCTCACTGGCTGCGAGAACCCAAACCTCGACTGAAGAAATTCGCGAGAAAATTGAATCACTTCAACGTGAAACCACTGATGTGTCGAAGAGTATCGAAAATGCTAATTTGACGGTGGCGAAGGGTGTCGATACGTGTGACGAGAACACTGGGATGTTAGAGCAAATCGTAACCATGCTAACAGAGCTGAATGAAATGAATGTTCAGATAGCCGCGGCAACCGAAGAGCAGCGCGCCGTGACCGATGAGATCAGTGGCAGCATCACTTCGATTGCGGATGCGTCTTCAGCGGTGTCAGTGCAAGTCAATGACGTGGATGACGTATTACAAGGACTATCGGTACAAGCTCAAGACCTGAACCAAGAAGTTGACCAGTTTAAGTATTAGCTGCTCTTCTCAGTCGCTCGTTTACTCTGTTTGACCTGATACATCACTTGGTCAGACAGGTTGACGAGCTCTTCCATGCATAATGAACTGGATGAAGGACAGAAGTAAGCACCAATGCTCAATCCTGTGTCCTTGATTTCGTCCTCGCTATGCACGATAAAATGATAGGACTCAGTAATTTGCTGCTTCAAATAGTCGATGTCCTTTTCCCCTTCAACCGTACTCACTACGATGAACTCGTCACCACCCACCCGGGCAATAATGTCACTTTCATTGATAATTAGCTTGAGTGACTGCGCTAAAGCTGAGATGCAATGATCGCCTACATCATGACCGTAATTATCATTAACCTGTTTAAGGTTGTCGATATCGATATAAAACAGCGCGATAGGTTGGTTGTTATGACGCGTATCTTTAAGTTTTTGCGCAGCTGCCAGATTAAAACCGCGGCGGTTTAACAGGTCGGTCAACTCATCGCGAGTAGCCATTTGTTTCATCTCTTCGAGCTGACAGGCTGTTGAAATATCGGCTTCAACGAGTCTCGCCATTTGATTGAGTAAGGTCGTCAGAGTCTTAGGGTACTTGGTCTGTTTGGTATCGATGACGCAGATGGTTCCAAATAAATCACCATTTGGCCAAGTTATCGGAATACCACAGTAAGAGCGAACGGGCCCTTGGGCGACAGGAGGTGCGTTGCGCCAGTATTCGTCACCGACAGCGTGTTTTACGTAGAGGTCGTCTCTCGTTTCCATGACGTGGCGACAAAAGCTCTGCATTTCCCAAGGCCAAGTGGTATCGGCTGGCAGAAAGTTATCTTCGTTGGTGCTTGATACAACAACATTAAACTCTTGGTTACGAAACTGAACAATAGCACCAGTAGAAGAGTTATAAAGCTCCGAAAGGAGATCAACGATTTCCTGCCACTTAGACAAATCGACCAACTCGGTTTGGTACTGCTTCAAGCAAAGTTGGGTATCTAGCATTTTATTCCCCCAAAAGTTTATTACCTCTAACTCTAATAATAGGATCGTTTAAAAGCAATTTAACTTTCAATCAATCCTTTTTATCTTTTAATCAATATCATAGACTGAGTTTTTAACATCACACATGGAACCACAAATGGAATTGAATCGCTTTCTTGAATTGCTAAATCATGAACCTTCGGCAGTAGAGTTTGAGCAGACGATGCAAGTAATTGATGATAACTATGACTTTACGCCGACGGCTTTTACTAATGGTGATACTCGAAATGAGGCGGGGCAGAATAATGGCTCATGCAAAATCTTTTCTTTTGCGTCCCTAAATAGCTTGAGTGTCGACGCAACGCTCGCCTGTTTCGGCAAATTTTATCGCCAAGATGTGCTAGGAAACCCAGAGGGGAGTGACCACGCCAATATTCGCAACTTTATTCAATCTGGCTGGCAAGGGATAAAATTCGAAGCAAACGCGTTAACGGCTAAGTAGCTTATTCACGGGAGTGATAACAGATGACAAATCAAGAGTTAGAACAGTATTTAGATACCTTTGTATGCGCAGAGTCAGGGTTTCCCTTCGGTCCGGATGCATTAGTGTTTAAGGTCAAAGGTAAGATGTTTGCTATCTTGGCGATGCGAGAGGGGCGTGAATACGTTACGGTAAAAGTGAAGCCGGAAGATGGAGAAGTCTTAACCTCGCAGTTCAACGATATTACTCCCGGATATCACACCAATAAGCGTCACTGGGTGACTGTTTATTACCCAGGGGATGCGGAAGATGGCTTAATAAAGGATTTGTGTGAACGTTCATACGATCTGGTCGTGAGTAAACTTCCTAAGGCGCAAAGAGTTTTCTTAGCAGCGGGAGGGGACCAGAGCGCGTGATTTTTGACTGATTAGATCAAACAAACAGCTATTTGATGTAATTGTCGGCAAACAAACGAAAATATGAGATTTTTGTTTGACTCTCATCGCTCAATCCGTAAAGTATGCAGCGAACGCAGCGGTGGGTAACCTAAAGCGTTGAAAGAAAAGGGCGCCTTGGCAGAGTGGCTATGCAGCGGATTGCAAATCCGTGGACCTCGGTTCGACTCCGGGAGGCGCCTCCATTTTCTTTATCTCATTTTAGATGGTGTTTATTGTTCTAAACGGCATCACAAAGAAATTTGTGTGCCCTGGTGGTGGAATTGGTAGACACAAGGGATTTAAAATCCCTCGGCGTTCGCGCTGTGCCGGTTCAAGTCCGGCCCGGGGCACCATCTCAAATTTGAAGGCGTGTTGGCAGAGTGGCTATGCAGCGGATTGCAAATCCGTGGACCTCGGTTCGACTCCGGGACGCGCCTCCATTATTTCTAAGCCCCGACAGAAATGTCGGGGCTTTTTTATTTGGCAGTCGCTTGATAAAAAAATACCCAGTCAAACGACTGGGCATTGCTGTTTAATAGCTATTCATAATGATGAGTTGCGTATCATCAATGACATAAGTCTGGTAGCCATCGCCTGACACAGCAAGCTCATTGTAAATACTATTGTGACTGCCTGATGCGTCACCGCTGTAACGCTGTGAGCCATCCGGCCTGAAGATCCACACATCTTTATCACCATAGTAGTTACTTGTGGTGGCATGAACTTCGTTGTTCTCGCCCATTGCTGAGCCTGCGGCGTATCCGTCGGTGGTAAATACCTGCTTAACCTGCATGCTATCGACATCGAGACCGAGTAGCGAGGACCCAACCGGATAGACCACGCTACCATCGTTGCTGATGGCTAAGCCGGTAGCGAACGAATCTGTACCGTGTGGCGCTGTAGCGATATGTTCTACTTTTACGTCGTCGAGGTAGCTGTTGTAAGTAAGTTCATAACAGTGCAAGGTGTACGGCGATAGGCCAGATTCTGTAGCGCAGAAGCGATTACCAAACAGGCTTGATGCGAGGATGTTATCCCCTTGGTACCATGCAATGCCTGATAACCATTGACCATCACCTCGCACATTGAGACGTGTTCCCGTATTGGCGTGGTACACGTTACCGCGAGGAGCAACAATCAGGGGTACGCCTGATGGCTCTGTTATCGTAAACATCTCTGCGAGCCCATCATTACCTGACCAGATAGTGTGTAGGTCAAAGGTCGTTAGATCAAAGACAGCAATACTGTTACCATCCAATCCGCTGTACAACCATCTTCCATCCTCACTCACTTTGATGTCACCAAACTGGTGAGTAGCGCCAGGTGATAGCCCTGCAATATATTCCTGCGTATGGCTATGGTAAACGCTGATTTCAGCAGAATCGGCGGAACCATCGTTAAGATAGATGTAAGGTCTAACTGGGTCAGCTGCGACATTGATTGCCTTTTTGGCTATCACTTGCTTCTCGGCTGGATCGGTATCGCCAACCCAAAGGCTGACACGAATACTATTGCTGTTAGCAATACTCGCGTCATCTGATACCACAATAACTTCGGCTTCGTGAAGCTGGTTGCTTGCTAAGCCGCTAGTGTCCGCAGAAAGTTGCAACTTATCGGCCGTGGTGCCAGAGGTTGTTACTGTCAACCAAGGAGCTTCCGTTGAGGCTGTCCAAAGTGTGTCGGTAAATCCATAACTATCTAAGATATCGATTTCAGCGCTAAGGCGTTGCTTGGTAGCAAACTTTGTCAATGCGACGCCGCGATCCGGAACAACAAGCGCGTGACGAGAGGCAAGCACGTTTACATCAAACTGTTTGTTGATCGTGTGTTCACCAACTTGGGCTGAAGCTGTTGCGGTAAAGGTGTTAAGGCCTTCCTTCACACTCTCTATTGAGGACAGATTCACATTGAGCGCTTTAGCGGTGTTTGACGCATAAATGGTGGAAGAGTGCAGACCTGCAGGAAGTGACACTGTGATGGGGTGAATGCGCTCTCCCGTCGATAAGCTCACATCAAGGCTGTCAGAGACTTGTTCAAACCCATCTGAAATATCGAGTGTAACGCTATTTTTGCTTAGCGTTAATTCTGGCAAAGCAAACTCAGCGGAGACTTGGATTTTCGATTCTGAGCCATCCGTTTTATCAAACAACGTTATAGTGGTTGAATATGAGCCTGGTGCGAGGTTGTGGTCGATGATTGAAAGCTCGACTAGGGTGTTACCGGTGCCGATTCTTTCACTAATTGCCAGCCAGCCAGAGCTGTCGAGTAGCAGCCACTCGATGTTAGTTCCGGTAATTGAAAGCTCTTTAACCTCTTTCACTGAAGAACCAATCGTGTGAGACAGGCTAGTACTTGTGAGGCTTGCTTTAAGTTTATCGTGACGAGCTGGATCGAGCGGGTAGTGATCGTTGACATCCAATACACCATCGTTGTCATCATCCGTATCATCTTTATTGCTAATACCATCACCATCTGTGTCTAATATAGGCTCAGTAGGCTCAGTAGGCTCAGTAGGCTCAGTTGGTTCGGTTGGTTCTGTAGGTTCTGTAGGTTCAGTTGGTTCTGTAGGTTCAGTTGGTTCTGTAGGCTCCGTTGGCTCGGTAGGTTCTGTTGGAGATGTGTCGTTGTCACCAGAATCTAGGTCCGGCGCTGAAAAGCGCGTTAACTCAATGGTTTGACCGTTTTGGCTGCGGCGAACAATACCAATATCTTCCGCGAACCAAAGCTCGACGTTCCAAGGAATGTTGAATGAATACCCATCTATTGTTGCGCTAATGAACAAATCTAACGCAACGCGAGTTGCTTCAACGGTACCGTATGGGACAGTGATAGTTTCTCTGCCAATGACTGAACTGTTGCCAGTGACAAGAATAGGCTGAGAGCCATAAGTTGGCTGGATATTCGCGGTACCATTTGTGGACAGGAACTTGGTAGAGCGCGTTGTATTGCCAAGTAATTGAAGTGATTCATCGAAACGAAAGTCAATGGTGAAATCACCAACGCCAGAGACATAGGTTGAAGGCGAGTAAAAGCCAGCGAAAGAAATACTGTCAGCGGTTGCTACAAAGTACTCCTTGCCACCCGTTGGATAATTTATCACTTGCGCTGTCTGGCCGGCGACCTTTGTTGTTGTGGCAAACGTTCCCTCAGTGCTATCAGAGTAATACCACTTTGATTGGCTAGATGTGGGGAGGTAGCTGTTGGGTGAATTTGGCGCTACTGCTTGAGAGCCGTTTCCGCTGTTACTGCCTCCGCCTCCGCCACCTCCACAGGCAGTTAGTGAAATCGTAGCGAGTAAAACCAATAGGTTGCGTGGCGTTGCTTTGCGGATGTGACGCCATGAATGGGTCGCGCATTTAAACCAGTCCAAGGGGATTTCTCCGTATTTATTTATCTGCGCTGACTCTATAATTTTGATACTTATATTCATCTAGTTGAGCCAATAAATTCGACGGAGCAGTCATATTGAAGGTGTATAAATGTGATGGTTGTGATGCGTTTCGCAAATGGTGATCTTGATTCAGAAATGAAGATGTTCACGCTTGTGTAACATTATGTTTTATAAGGTTTAACTTTGTTGCGAATGACATTGCTATGTATTAAACGAAAAGATGGGACTGTAACCCCGTAGTTAGCAATAAGTGAAGACAAAGTTAGTTGGTGGGGTTATCTAAATGGTTAGCCAGTGTAAGGTTTGCAATATCAATAATACAGTGTACATTTGCAGCAAGCTTATGATTCATTAAAGAATGGAATCACCATAATGAAAAAAACGGTACTGGCGCTCACAGTGGCGGCCTCGCTCACTTTACCTGTCTTCTCACCGACTACCTTGGCAGAGTCTGTCGCATGGGATCAAGCTGAGCAGCAGTGGTTAACCCAAGAGAGTGATCATTTTCTAATTCACTTTCGCTCCGAGCATCAAGCTCAAGCGGCACGCTCACTCGATATCGCCGAGCAGGTTCATTCCGAACTCACTTCTTTTTTTGGTTATCAGCCAGAGGAGAAGACTGAAATTGTGATTGTCGACGAGTTTGACTATTCAAATGGCTGGGCAACCGTATTCCCTTATCCTCAGATCCGCCTGTATATGAGCCCGCCCAATGATGTGAACGGCTTAGAAAGTAACGACGAGTGGTTGCATCTACTTATCCGACATGAATACGTGCATATCATGCATCTTGAAATGGGCGGCGGCGCACCGGAATTTCTACGCAATATTTTTGGTCGCAATGTCCTTTTGTATCCACACGCTTTAACGCCGTCGATGATGCTAGAGGGGTTAGCCGTTTACCTCGAAACCAACGAGAAACTTGGGTATGGCCGATTGCAAGGCTCAAGCTATGCTATGCAAATGCGTATGGAAGTTGCGTCGGGCGAGTGGAAAAATTTAAACCAAGTCGTTGTCGCGAATCGTGAATTTCCTTTGGGCTATCAGTATTTATATGGTGCGTACTTTGTTGAATTCTTGGTCAATAAATACGGCGAAGACAAAGTCCAACAGTTTCTGACGGATTACAGTCGACGTCTACTGCCTTTCTTTTTACTTAATCGTACAGCACGTAATGTATTTGGCGATTCGTTTGAAGATATGTGGCCTGAGTTTGAAGCGAGCGTACAGCGGCATTTTACCCAGCAGCTTACACAACTTGAAAAGGCAAAGGTATCCGGTGTACAAATCGGTCAAACGGTACCCTTTATGCAGGTAGTAAGTGCAAGTTCAGATAAGGGGATCTTATTTAATGTTCGCAATGGCGAAGATCGCGACGAAATCGTTCGTTACCAATCATCCGCAGAACTCGCAACGCTTACTCCAAGTAAAGGGATCGTTTCTCTTACGTCGCATCCCAAATCAGGCTTGATTGTCTCTAGATTAGTCAGCTATGCCGATGGTCGTGGCGTTACTGACCTCTTCGCCTTCAAAGATGGTAAATGGCAACGTATTACTGAACGCGAAAGATTTAGAGAGGTGCGCTGGCTTCCAAGTGGCAATCAAGTCATTGCTAGCCGCAATGTCGATGGATTGAGTGAATTGTGGTTACTTAACCCTGAACAAGCAGAGAATAAGCAGCTTATTTGGCGCGGCAACAACAATGAAGTGCTTGGTGGGTTTGATGTGTCACCAAATGGAGAGCAGGTGGTCGCCAGTATCAAACGCGCTCAGCAAGGCTGGAATTTGGAGCAATATGATTTAGGCACCAAGCAGTGGCGCAAGATTACCAACAGTAAATCAGTTGAGAACTCTCCAGCTTATGTTGATAGCGAAACTGTCGTATATAGCGCTGACTACGACGGTATATTTAACATTTATCAGCTTAACCTCAACAGTGGTAAAGCGAGTCAATTAACACGAGAAATCGGCGGCGCGTTTAATCCTATTTGGTCCGAAGAGCTTGGACTTATCTACCAAAGCTACGATAGCCAAGGTTATACAATGCGCCGATTGGCACAGCCAGAGTCATTAAACCTTGTTGTGGTTGAGCAAACAAATGCGCAATACAATTATCCGGACCCGGCGCCTAATGTTGCTTTAAAGAGTGAGGCAGAAAGTTACACTCCTTGGAGCAGCTTGCGTCCAAGAACGTGGGTACCTGTCTATAGCCTAGATGAGAATCAGTCTTTAGCCGGGATCATAACTAACGGCTCAGACGCATTAGGTCGGCATAACTATTTGGCGAGCTTGGCATGGGATACAGAAAATAGCTTAGCGGAGTACAGCATCGGCTACCTCTATGACAACCGTTGGCGGGTAACATTGAGCCGCAACCATGATTTTACGACCTTTAAGCAAGATGGCCGAGAGTCGAAACGAATCGAACAAAATGACAGTGCTCTGATTCAACGAAATCACCTGTTTAATGCGTTTGAAGACCAATTTTCTATTGCGGCTGGATTGTATTGGGAAAGAGAGAGCGAAGCCAAGGCGCCGAGCTTTGCAGTACGCCCGTACGTAGAGCTTGAAGAAACATTAGTCGGACTCGCGGCCAGCTTTGACAATCGCGAAAGCTACTTAAATGTAATGGGGGTAGGCTGGGGTCATTATATGGACCTAACGGCTGAAACTAACGACTTGTTAAGCAGTGACTATGAAGGCAACAAGTATCAAGGGCAGTGGAAAGGAACCTTTGATCTCCCCGGGCGTTCAACCATTGCGTTGCGACTAGCAGGCGGCATTAGCGCTGACACTGCGAAGCCATTTCGTTTAGGCGGCAGTGATACTAGCGACGAGTTGGCCTTGTTTGGACGCGAAACTCAAGGGCTAAGAGGTTATGACGAAACCGTTCAGTCTGGTAATCACTACTTTACTCAACGGGTAGAATTCTCGACGTGGCTTGCAAGGGTTGAGCGCAACTGGGGCTTATACCCTGTAGGTTTGGGTGATATCTCTGCCACGCTATTTGCGGATTCTGGTAGTGCCTGGAATGACGAAGGCAGTTATGAAGCACTTACCGGAATAGGAGTTTCAACCACAATAGAAATGAGACTGGGATACAACTTGAATCTACCTATTACATTAGGTTACGCCAGTGGACTGGATGACGAGTTGGGCAAAAACCAGTTCTTCCTGTCTGTATCGGGTAATTTTTAAACTTCTCATGCTAATTTAACGTATGACACAACCCACCAGAACTTGGTGGGTTGTTTGCTTTTGCACATCGAACAAGCAATTGTGCCCAGTCTTGGTGCTTATTATTTTGTTGGCTACTGTAACTATCTGATTTTGTTGAGCTGAATGCATGGCATCGCTTTTGCTGACTATGCTATGCAGCTGGTTTTGTTTCGAAACATCATGTTCGGCACAGGTCTGCTGCGTACTTGCAGAAAATTACAACAACAGCGTCATTGGCAATGAAGCCTCTCCTCTAGCAGGAGAGGCTTTTATTTTTTTGACAAAAGAGTAGGAATCGAGAATGGCAAAAGAAAAGACAAAAACTGCGTGTCCTTATTGTGGGGTTGGTTGCGGCGTGGAAGTCGACCAACTTGGAATCGTTGGCGATAAACAGCACCCCGCGAATCATGGTTCCCTATGTGTAAAAGGTTCTGCTCTCGCCGAAAGTTTAGCGATGCCTTCTCGTTTACTTTATCCAAAGTTTCAAGGTAAGGAGATAGATTGGCCGCAAGCAACCAATATTATCGCCAAAGCGTATCACGACACTATTAATGAACATGGTCCTGATGCGACCGCTATGTATGTGTCTGGTCAATTGCTAACCGAAGACTATTACGTGGCAAACAAGTTTATGAAAGCCCTGGTTGGTAGTGCCAATATCGATACCAACTCGCGTTTGTGCATGTCTTCTGCAGTTGTGGCGCACAATCGCGCATTTGGCGAGGACGTTGTCCCTGTTAACTATGAAGATATTGATCACGCCGAGCTCATTATCATCTGTGGGGCGAACACGGCATGGACACATCCCGTGCTGTTTCGTCGAATTCAGCAAGCAAGAGAGCGTAATCCGGCTCTAAAAATGGTGGTAATTGATCCAAGAGAGACCGTCACAGCGCAACAAGCCGATTTGCATTTGGCGATCAATAACGATGGTGATATTGCGTTATTCAACGGTTTACTTCGTTACTGTTTAGATATGGGATTTGTCGATGAAAGTTACATTGACAAGCATACCCTAGGTCTTGCTGAGTTGGCGAAAGAGGTGTTTCTAGAACAATATTCGATCTCCCAATTGAGTGACACTTTAGCGGTTAGCCAAGAGCAACTCGTGACATTTTATCGTTGGTTTACAAATTCAAAACGAGCCGTGACCTTGTTCTGCCAAGGGGTGAACCAATCACAGCAAGGTGCGGACAAAGGCAATGCAATCATCAACGTGCATTTGGCAACGGGTAAAATTGGCTACAAAGGTGCAGGGCCGTTTTCGATAACTGGGCAGCCAAATGCGATGGGCGGCCGTGAAGTAGGCGGTTTGGCCAATCAACTGGCGGTTCATCGTGGCTTTGACGACGAATCCATTGCACTGGTCAGTGATTTTTGGCAAACATCAAATCTAGCGCGTAAACCAGGCTTGAAAGCCGTCGACATGTTTGAGGCAGTAGCCAGCGGCAAAATCAAAGTCATTTGGATCATGGCAACCAATCCTGTGGTTTCAATGCCTGATAACCATTATGTAAAACAAGCACTCAAAAAGTGCCCGTTAGTCATTGTGTCTGATGTGACCGCTGATGCTGATATTGCCAAATACGCTGACTTATTACTCCCGGCTGCGGGTTGGGGAGAAAAGCAGGGCATGGTAACCAATTCAGAGCGAATCTTAACGCGACAACGAAAGTTTATCGACGCCAAAGGAGCGATAAAGCCTGATTGGCAGATTATTGCAGAGGCTGGGGAGAAACTTTCCGAGCTTAAAAACGTGACCAATGGTTTTGCGTTTAACAGTGAAGCTGATGTGTTTCGTGAGTATGCGGCGATGACGGCAATCAATGAGCAGAGCTCGTTACTGTTCAATCTTTCCCAGTATGCGAACATTACCAATGAAGAGTACCACAATTGGCAACCAACTCGCTGGGGAGAAGAACACCCCTATGCCAATGGCGTATTTAGCCATCGAGATGGGAAGGCAAGATTCATCGTTACGAAGGCTAGTACAGATCACTCTAGTAGTGAATGGTGGCTAAACAGTGGTCGCCAACGAGATCAATGGCACACAATGACAAGAACTGGCCATATTAGCCACTTAGCCGCAACTGAACCCGAACCTATGGTCTATTTGAACTCTCGATCCGCAGCGTTTCTCGATATCTCAGCGGGAGACTTGGTGACGTTGAGCAAAGATCAACACAGGATCCATGTCAAAGCCAGCATAGACGATGGTCTATCTAATAAGCAGCTCTACATGTCGATGCATTGGGCTGGTCATTACGCAATGGGAAGTGAAGTTAACTCGGTATTAAGCCGCAGGGTTGATCCTTTTTCTGGCCAGCCTGCGTTCAAGTCACAATCGGTGCATATTGAGCCGACAAAGCCTAAAACTTATGGAATTTATGTTGGTGAGCGATTTGAGCACGATGACTTTATCTATCGTTCATTCCAAACCGAGCAGCGAGTCGGGATCTGGCGGTTTGCTTCACTCTTGTCTGTAGAAAAACGACAGGCTCGTGAATTAGATACGACGGGAGCACAACGACAAGTACTATTGGATGTAGCCGGTGGTTGGGTTGCAGTAGGTTACGATGAGGCAGGAGAGGATAAAATTGTACGCTCGCTACTGCTCGTCTCACAAAGACCGGTTTGTGTCGATTCAGCCCAGTTGTCAGCTCAAGTAGGTAAACCGCTTACCTTTTCGGCGTTGCTTAATCTGGTTTCAGAGCAGCAATCCTCAGAGCTCATATGCAGCTGTTTTAGAGTGAATGAGAAGCAGATACAGACGGCATTAGAGACTGGACAATGCTCGAATCTGTCACAAGTTAAAAGCAAGCTGAAATGCGGCACAAATTGTGGTTCTTGCTTGCCTCAAGTCGAACGAATTGTTACGCAGCGTCAATCTATTGCAATCGTAAATAAATAGGGGGCAGCATGAGTCATCAGTATCCAAATAAACAAGGCGACGCTACCAGCTTAAAAAGCGCTCGCTTCAGTTGCCATAACCATTTACACCAAGGTATTGATGGGTGCAGCAGAAACGAACAATTCCGCTCGGGAAAGGGGAAAGTTGCGTTAGTTGGTGCCGGCCCCAATGATACTGAACTGCTAACCATAAAAGCACTCAAAGCGATCCAGTCTGCCGATGCGATTGTTTACGATAGGCTGGTCAATCGAGATATCCTCGATTTTGCGCCAGCCGACTGTCGGCAAGTTTATGTCGGTAAGCGCTGTGGTCAACCAAGCCTTAAACAAGAAGAAATAAGCCAGATATTGCTAGAGTTAGCGATGCTCGGACAAAATGTCGTGAGATTAAAAGGAGGCGATCCTTTTATCTTTGGCCGTGGTGGTGAAGAGGGCTTGTTGCTTTCTAAGCACAATATTGATTTTGAGGTTATTCCGGGAATCACGGCAGCCATCGGTTGTGCTGCTTCCTCTTATATCCCACTTACGCATCGTGGTTTGTCTCGCAGTGTGACCTTTGTAACAGGGCAAGTAGTGACCGGGTCACTTCCTGCATGGTCGCAGTTACTGGCAGCAGGACAAACACTGGTGCTGTACATGGGGCTTGAAAAAGCTCAGCAAATCCAAGCAGGGCTCATTGAACACGGGCTATGCCAAGACTTCCCACTCGCGATTGTTGCTCATGGTTGCAGTCCGCAACAGAAGGTTTATGTATCGACATTAAAAGCGCTTAATACAGCAGCACAAGCACTGAAAGGAGTCAGCCCAGCATTGATTATCTTAGGGGAAGTCGTCACACTGAGGAAAGAGCTAAATAAGACCGTAGAGTCAGTGATTTCCCAAGAGGTAATATGAGCGCAATATTGGAATGTATACGCACCGTAGGACGAGGTGAGCGAGGACGAAAGCCGTTAACCTTTGAGCAAGCGTATCAAGTTATGGATGAATACCTAGACGGAAAAAGCGGCGATGACCAAATGGCAATGCTGTTGATGCTGATTAGGGTGCAAAATGAAACCAAGCAAGAAATCGCGGGGTTTGTGAAGGCATTTCAATCGCGTGTGCCTAACTTAGGCGCCGACATCGATTGGCCATGCTATGCAGGTAAAAGAAAAAGCGCTGGTCAGCCTTGGCATTTGTTAGCGGCGAAACTGCTCGCAAATTCGGGTTACAAGGTTTTGCTCCATGGTTACCATGATAAGCCAGCAGGGCGCCTACATGCACAAGACTATCTTTCAGTCCTTGATATTGAACTTGCCGATAGTCCTGACATTGCCAAACAACTTCTCGATGAAAAAGGTATTGCTTACTTACCTTTGAATAAATTCGCACCGCAAGCCGAGACCATGATTGGTTGGAAAAATCGTTATGGCTTGCGTACACCAATCAATACCGTGGTGAGGGCCCTTAATCCAGGTGGCGCAAAGCTTGGGCTGCGAGGCAGTTTTCACCCTGGATTCCAACAGCTTCATGCTGAGGTCGAAAGCGAAATAGGTTTGACTCGTCACGCGGTCGTGTCCTTTAAAGGGCAGTCGGGAGAATCAGAGTACAATCCTAAAGTAAGCCAAACCGTGTGGGTAAGTACACCGAGCGGCGTAGAATCCCATTATTGGACTGAACGAATGCTGACAGACATCCCGATGCCGAAACAGTGCTTATTCAATACCGATGCGACCGAGATGAACATGATGGCGAATACAGTGGTATCGACCATGGCCGCTACTTTGTTTGCCGAGATAAATGATTATGAACAGGCTTTCGAAAAAGCGTATCAAATTTGGGTCGACTATTGTCGCGACGCCGGATCTTAGGATGATTCTTTAATTGGCACATTCCTTGTTATGTCTCTTGTAGATAAGAGTACGAAACAAGGAATGTACATGCCAAAAAAACGCTCTCAAACACCCATCATTGTCTGTAGTGATCGTATCGAAGAGCAAGTTCGAATTACGACGCAACTAGCCCAAGATTGCGACAATATCATTAGTTGTCAATTGGTTCAGTTCGAAGCCATGTTAAACAAAGAGCCGGACGCATTTGTCGTGTTTGGTTGGCTGCAGCCTAGCCCAGAGCTTCGCTTGTTGGTTGAGTTCTGTCGAGCCAAGTCCTGTCCTCTACTTGTTGTGTTAAAACAACTAAATTCGAATGATATTAGTCGTTTACCTGAAAAGATGGATTACGTTCTACTGCCTGCCGACTCAAACTTTCCACTGTATCCTTGGCTCGAACATGCGCATCAACTGCGTCAGTCAATTAATCAATATGAGCAACAAATCGAACAACTTTCAGAGCGACTTGAAGAAAGAAAAGTTATTGAGCGTGCCAAAGGGCTACTAATGAAAGTTCATCAAGTGGATGAGGAAGAAGCGTACAAAGTGATGCGTAAAACCGCGATGCAATCGAGCCAATCACTTGCTCAGGTCGCGCGTAATTTAATGCTGACGTTAGAAGCGTTAAAGTAATTGAGCTACCACTTTAGGGTTATGACAAAAATTCCGCATTGGTGCGTAATGCACTAATAACAGGCATCAACTGAATGTTGATAACGGGTGTTGACTATAACTGACTGAAATATAAAGGTTAAGCTTGTTGGCACGCTATTTGGAATAGAAATACTGATAGTGAGTTTAATACTCGACAATTTGTTCAAACCCTACCTTTGATTATCAACGGCGGTAATCGTTAAGGAAGCACAGGCGCTAAGGCTCATGAGAGTCTTAGCGCTTTTTTATTGGAGAAAACTTATGAAATGGACGTCAATCTTAAAACGTAGCTTAGTGGCTACCACACTCACATGCAGCGTTTATATACCCAACGCGTTGGCCGAGCTAGGGGAGCCTGAACTAGAAGATCTTAAATTCGGTTTCATCAAGTTAACCGACATGGCTCCGCTGGCTGTCGCTTACGAAAAAGGCTTCTTTGAGGATGAAGGGCTATACGTCACTTTAGAAGCACAAGCCAACTGGAAGGTGTTGTTAGACCGAGTGATTGATGGCGAACTGGATGGTGCGCATATGTTGTCCGGGCAACCACTCGGCGCCACGATTGGCATTGGGACGAAAGCAGAAGTGATTACTGCGTTCAGTATGGATTTGAACGGTAATGCGATCACCGTTTCCAATAAAACTTGGCAGCAAATGAAGCCAAATATTCCTGTTCAAGCGGACGGAAAGTTGGTGCATCCAATAAAAGCGGACGCCTTGAAGCCAGTTGTAGAAAGTTACCTCGACGAAGGCAAGCCGTTCAACATGGGGATGGTGTTCCCGGTTTCTACTCACAACTACGAACTTAGGTATTGGCTAGCCGCTGGTGGTATCCACCCTGGCTTCTATGCACCAGATTCTGGAGATAACAGTGGCCAGGTCAATGCAGATGTTTTGCTGAGTGTTACACCACCACCTCAAATGCCAGCGACGATGGAAGCCGGAACAATTGAAGGCTACTGCGTTGGTGAACCTTGGAACCAGCAAGCGGTGTTTAAAGGTATAGGTGCGCCAGTGGTAACCGATTACGAAATCTGGAAGAACAATCCGGAAAAAGTCTTCGGTGTTTCTAAAGCATGGGCAGAGAAATACCCGAATACCCATATTCGAGTGGTCAAAGCGCTGATTCGCGCGGCGCACTGGCTCGATGAAAACAACAACGCCAACCGAGTGGAGGCGGTGAAACTCTTAGCCAAAAGCGAATACGTAGGCGCGGATTTTGACGTGATTGCTAATTCAATGACTGGGACGTTCGAGTATGAAAAAGGGGATGTTCGCGAGGTTCCTGACTTCAATGTGTTTTTCCGTCATAACGCCACTTATCCTTACTACAGTGACGCGATCTGGTACCTGACTCAAATGCGTCGCTGGGGACAAATTTCACAAGAAAAACCGGACAGCTGGTATATGGACGTCGCGAAACAAGTGTACCGTCCTGATATTTATCAACAAGCAGCACAAGCGTTGGTCAAAGACGGCGTACTTAACTCCAAAGATTTTCCCGACTTTTCGACTGAAGATGGCTTCAGAGCACCGCAAACGCACTTCATCGACAACATTGTGTATGACGGCCGCAGCCCGAACGCCTATCTAGAGAAGTTTTCTATCGGCCTTAAAGGCAAAGACAAAGTATAAGCCACGATATTGGGGGCCCTTATGGCCCCCACACAATAACGACAAAAATGGATAGGAGTTGTTATGTCGAGCAATGTAATCTCATTGATCCCGAGTAAAAAAATGGTAGCGAACAAGAGTCGGATCATCTTGCTACCGCTCATTGGTATTATCTTGTTTTTGGTGCTCTGGCACTTGAGTGCACGTCAAGTTCAAACCTCGTTGGGCACACTGCCGGGGCCTTCACAGACTTATCAGCAATTTAGCAATTTGGTGATTGAGCACCTTGAGGAACGAGATAAAGAAGTTGCCTTTATCGAGCGCCAAGAGAAAAGAAACGCCGCTAAATTAGCCAAAAACCCGGATGCTCAGGTCAAAATTCGCCCTTACACGGGCAAGCCGACTTTCTTTGATCAAATCGTGACTAGCCTCATCACGGTCGCGAGCGGCTTCTTACTCGCGACTGCAGTAGCCATTCCGCTCGGGATTGTGCTCGGTCTAAATCAAGGCGTATATCAAGCGTTTAATCCGGTGATACAACTGCTAAAACCGGTTTCTCCGCTGGCTTGGCTGCCCATCGTTACCATGGTCGTGAGTGCGACCTACGTCAGTGATGACCCAATGTTTGCTAAATCCTTCGTTAATTCTTTGCTTACTGTCGCGCTATGTAGTCTATGGCCGACACTGATCAATACGGCGGTTGGTGTGACGAGTGTTGATAAAGATCTAATCAACGTCAGTAAAGTTCTGCAACTTTCTTGGTGGCAGCATATTCGGGTCATTGTCTTGCCTTCTGCCATTCCAATGATTTTTACCGGACTTCGCCTGTCACTTGGTATTGCTTGGATGGTGTTAATTGCGGCGGAAATGCTCGCTCAAAACCCTGGGTTAGGTAAGTTCGTTTGGGACGAGTTTCAAAACGGAAGCTCAGCGTCACTTGGCAGAATAATGGTCGCTGTTATTACGATAGGTTTCATCGGCTTACTGCTTGATAGAGGCATGCTGCAACTACAAAAGTTACTTTCTTGGAACAAACAACAGGCATTGCGTTAAAGGAGTTACCTATGTCTAAACCGCTATTAGATTTAACCCAACTTGGTATGAGATTCCCAACACCAAGTGGCGAGTTTATCGCACTAAAAAACGTCGACTTGCAGATCCAAAAAGGAGAGTTTGTTTCTTTGATAGGCCATTCAGGGTGTGGGAAATCAACCGTCCTTAATTTGGTTGCGGGTCTCCACCTACCAACCGATGGGGGTGTCATTGTTGATGGTCGTGAAGTCAGTGGGCCAGGCCCAGAAAGGGCTGTCGTTTTTCAAAATCATTCACTGCTTCCTTGGCTCACGGTATATCAAAACGTCGAATTAGCCGTGAAGCAAGTCGCGCCAGCTCGTGCAAAAGGCGACGTGAAAGCATGGGTTAAACAGCAGGTGGAGTATTATTTGGATCTCATTCAAATGTCTCATGCTTCTGATAAAAAGCCAGACGAAATTTCAGGTGGTATGAAACAGCGAGTCGGAATTGCCCGAGCGCTCGCATTGCAGCCTAAGGTTCTGTTGATGGATGAACCCTTTGGCGCGTTAGACGCCTTGACCCGTGCGCACTTGCAAGATTCATTGATGAAGATTCAAGCCGATCTAAACAACACAGTGATCATGATTACTCATGACGTCGATGAAGCGGTGTTGCTGTCAGACAAAATCGTCATGATGACTAACGGCCCGGCAGCCACTATTGGAGAGGTACTTTCAATCGACTTACCAAGGCCAAGAAATCGTGTCGCTCTTGCCGATGATGTCACTTATCAAAAGTATCGCCAGTCCGTGTTGCGTTTCTTGTACGAAAAACAAACCAAAAACCCACTCACAGCACAGAGTCAGGAAGACAGAACTGCTGCTGTGCCGGCTAAGTCAGCGTAAGGAGATCGTCTATGGAACATGTTGTGATTGTGGGTAACGGTATGGTGGGGCACCACTTAGTCGCTCAGTTAGTCGAGAAGGGGGCACATCTGGAGAAACGAATAACGGTAATAGGTGAAGAAAGATTTATTGCCTACGACCGGGTGCAATTGTCGTCGCTCTTTTCTGGTAATAGCCATGAAGGATTAATGCTGAGTAGTGAGGAATGGTACTCGAGACACAGTATCGAACTTATATTAGGCAGTCAGGTGACAGGAATTGAGCGCGATAAAAAGCGTTTACTTCTCGATGGAGATAGCGTGTTAGGGTATGACCAACTGGTGCTAGCAACAGGATCCTATCCATTTGTGCCTCCAATTGAGGGCAATCAGCGTTCGAATATTTTTGTTTACCGGACACTTGATGATCTGTCTGAGATTAAGACTGCCTGTGAAGGCGCTAAAAGTGGCGCTGTCATTGGTGGTGGGCTGCTAGGGTTGGAAGCTGCCAATGCGTTAAAACTGCTGGGGGTCGAAACCCATGTTGTTGAGTTTGCGCCGCGTTTAATGCCCGTTCAACTCGATGAGGCGGCGGGGGGCTTACTAAAAGATAAGATTGAGCAGCTCGGTTTAACGGTCCATACCAGCACGGCGACAGAAAAAATTTGTGATGGTGAAAGTGCGCGTCATCGCATGGTATTTAAAGATGCAGATCCGTTAGAGGTCGATGTCATTGTCTTCTCTGCGGGTATTCGCCCACAAGATACGTTGGCTAGAGAGTCGGGCATTGCAATTGGAGAACGCGGTGGGATCGTCATTGATAACCAATGCAAAACCAGCGACGAAAACATATACGCGATTGGTGAATGTGCTTTGTGGCAAGAGCAAATTTTTGGGCTCGTTGCCCCTGGTTACACGATGGCACGAGTGGTCGCTGACAGTTTGACTGGTCAAAAACAGAGCCTCTTTGAAGGCGCTGACATGAGCACTAAGCTTAAACTTCTTGGAGTAGATGTGGCGTCGATTGGAGACGCACATAAGACGACTCAGGGAGCGCAAGAAATGATGCTTCACGACAGTGTGGCTGGGGTCTACAAGAAGCTTGTGGTAGATGAATCAGGTACACAGTTGTTGGGGGCCATTTTAGTCGGTGATAACAGTGATTATGATGCGCTACTTCAATGTTATCTGAATAAAACGCCGTTACCCGACCACGCTGCGAACTTACTGTTTGACACGAAAATGCTCCAAGGTGACATGGCAGACACAGCGGTTATCTGTTCTTGTCACAACGTAACGAAAGGCGATTTGGTATCTGCAATTCACGCCGGAGCGCAAGATCTTGATAGCCTCAAAGCGACGACCAAAGCGGGAACAGGCTGTGGTGGTTGCAGCAACATGGTTAAATCTGTGTTGGACACAGAGTTGAGTGCGATGGGGGTTGAGGTCAATCACCATATTTGTGAGCATTTCGAATTGTCCCGCCAAGAGCTGTTCCACATTTGCCAGGTAGAGCAGATCAAAGACTTTGATTCCTTGTTGAAAAAACACGGTAAAGGCCACGGTTGCGATTTATGCAAACCGACCGCAGCTTCTGTGTTCGCCTCGCTATGGAATGAGCACATTATGGAACCTCAACATAGTGCTTTGCAGGATTCCAACGATGCTTTCATGGCTAACTTACAAAAAGACGGCTCCTACTCTGTTGTACCGCGAGTGGCTGGTGGGGAAATTACACCAGATAAGCTGATCGTACTAGGACAGGTCGCTAAGAAGTATGACCTTTACACCAAGATCACCGGTGGACAGCGGGTGGATTTATTTGGTGCTCAGGTTGAGCAATTGCCGGAGATTTGGCAATCGCTTATCGATGCAGGTTTTGAAACCGGGCATGCCTACGGCAAATCACTGCGTACCGTGAAATCTTGTGTTGGCTCAACGTGGTGTCGATATGGAGTTGATGACTCTGTTGGTCTCGCTATCGAGCTGGAGAACCGCTACAAAGGCTTACGTGCGCCCCACAAAATAAAGTTCGCTGTTTCCGGATGTACCCGAGAGTGTGCAGAAGCACAGAGTAAGGATATTGGCGTAATAGCAACAGAGAATGGCTGGAACCTTTATGTGTGTGGTAACGGTGGAATGAGGCCAAGGCATGCCGATTTGTTTGCTTCCGATCTGTCTAAACACGAATTAATTGCTCTGATTGATCGTGTGTTGATGTTTTATGTCCGCACGGCTGACAAGTTACAAAGAACCTCCGTTTGGATGGAAAACTTAGACGGTGGGCTCGACTACTTGCAGCACGTAGTCATTGAAGATTCACTTGGAATTGTGGATGCGCTGGAGGCGCAGATGCAACATGTGGTTGATACCTACCAATGTGAATGGAAGAGCACACTGGAAGCGACTGAAAAATTGGAAAAGTTCACGCCATTTATTAACAGTGATGCGCAAAGTCAGACTCTGCCGTACCAACGAGTCCGTGGGCAAAGAATTCCAATCAAGGAGGACGTATAAATGTCAGAATTAGTGAAGACCAAAGTGTGCGAATTGGCTGATTTACGCCCTTATCAAGGCAGAAGTGCGATGTTAGATGGTGACCAAGTTGCGCTGTTCAACATCCCCAATACGGGGGTATTTGCCGTCCAAAACTGGGACCCGATAGGTAAGGCGTTTGTACTAAGTCGCGGGATCGTTGGTGATGTAAAAGGCACGTTATGCGTTGCGTCCCCCCTTTATAAACAACACTTCAGCTTAGAAACAGGCCAGTGTATAGAAGACCCATCAATCCGTTTGAAAGTTTGGCAAGTGGAAGTAAGCGAAGGGCAAGTACTCTTGAGTTGAGCTTAGGGGCACGACAGCAAGTGCGGTGCCCCTAGCGATTTTTACAGACAAAAAAATTCTGGACTCACAATAAAACACTGTTCATAATGATTTCGCGAATAGGAGAATTGTTATGAATAAACTTTGGTCTGTCTTGCTACTCACCGCATTTCTAGCGGGATGTATGTGGTACCCAAGTGATGACGAATATTACAAGCCTGTGGTTCAACAACAGCGACAGCATTCAGTAAATTCGTCAATCAAAACGGTTATTGAAGACAAGTACCAAGGTCTACAACAGAATATTCATGGCTACAGCATCAGCGTTTATCCAACAACGAATGAAGACAACGCAATCTCGCTGTTAGTGTTATTAGAATCAAAAGATAAAAGTGACGTTATCGATCATGCTGAAATCGTCACAGAAGCCGGCGCTCTGATGGCGGGCCCGAACTATCTCACTATGTCGACCAAATCCGTTGGTGAGGATGGTGTAACCCGAATCCTTTACGAAGCAAAGTACCCGCCACTTAGAACCTCTCCGCAGCATTTAATGGTATTTTTGACGGACCATAACGGTGGTCGAATCGAATTTGCGTTTGAACAAACCAGTTAAAACGCCCTTTACTAAACCTCGATTTACGGGAAATTCCTCATAGAGTGTGAGTTTCCCTTTAGCTTTTCCCCCAGATACCACTTAGAATACGTCTTTCGTAAAGGACATTACGGAAACGTATGAGAAACACCGACGATTACATCATCTTTTATCACCTAGTCGAACAGGGCTCTTTCAGTGCTGCGGCTAAACAGATGGAGCTGACTAAATCCGTTGTCAGCAAGCGCATTGCTAAACTTGAGAAAGAGATAGGAGTTCAACTTTTATATCGCACAACCCGTACTCTCAAGCTTACCGAAGCAGGGCAGTCATTTTTCGAGCACGCTCGTCGTGTTTTTCAAGCGGTCGCTACCGCGGAAGAGTCTATTGTTGGCTTAGGTAAAAGTCTCTCGGGAAACATCAAAATCACGGTACCAACCATCTCCGGTGAATTAATTCTTCCCACCGTCATTTCTGAATTCAACTTGCAATACCCAGACATTAATATCGACATGGAGCTGGACAATCGGTTCGCTGATATTATCAATGAAGGCTTTGATTTGGCGATTCGCACTGGTGTGTTGCCTGACTCTAGCTTGATTGCGCGCAAGCTGGTGGATGCCAACTGGGTTGTGTGTGCCTCTCCGATGTATTTAGCCAAACATGGCAAACCAGCCAGCCCTAAAGCCTTAGTTGATCACAACTGTCTTGCGTACGCGTATCAAGAAACAGGGGCTCGTGAATGGGCGTTCAAGTCAGAGAGCGGCATCTATCAAGTACAAGTGGATGGTAACCTGTGCACCAACAACTCATCGGCCTTACGCAATGTTGCGTTGCTTGGACAAGGGCTCATTTATGTGCCACGAGTATTAGTCTATGAAGATTTACAGCAGGGGAAATTGATTCAGCTTTTCAAAGATGAAACGGCAAAGTGTTTAGGTATCTACACAGTTTATCCGTATACACGCCAACAACCTGAAAAAGTAAAACTTTTTATCGATCATCTTTATACCTGCTTCCAAAGCCGAAGCCACCAGTTTTAGCTTTTCCCCCTTTTACTGCCACCAGCGTTTATAAGCCACTATTTTTATCAAAAAACGTGGGTGACCTTATTGGCAGTGTCAGTGTATTAGTAACACAACATTAACCTATTGACGAAAAATGTTGCATCTAGGTTGAAAGGGTATGGAAGGCTGTATCGTCCTTCATGGCTTATGTATTAGTTGGTACATAGGCCTTTTATGCAATAAGAGCCCACAAGCTTGTTACGCAAGTTAACAATTGTCTAGCGATTGTTTCTTTCTGGAAACGATATGTTTCTTTGTTGAAAATTCTTAATGTGTAACTTTATCTGTCTGAAATTTAAAGATTAAATTTTTCTATGAACTTTAAGGGCTTGCTTCAGTTTAAATCGGCGATGGACGGCTCAAATCGGACTACCTATATTGGACGGGCATAATAACTAGAGATATGGATATGAAACGAGAGCAGCTGATTGACGCATTCAACGCCATTGTTGGGCAAGAAAATGTCATTACCGACCAAGTAAAGAACAAATACTATCGAAGCGGGTTCCGCTCAGGAGGCGGTAGTGCATTGGCCGTGGTTTTTCCTAATTCGCTCGTTGAGCAGTGGAAAGTCATTCAGCAATGTGTTGAAGCTAACTGCATTATTATTATGCAAGCGGCAAAAACGGGCCTTACTGAAGGATCTGCTCCTAGCGGTGATGACTATGACCGTGATGTCGTAGTGATTAATATCACTAAGATGAAGCAAATCTATCTAATCGACGGTGGTAAACAGGCGATATGCCTACCTGGAGCCAGTTTACACTCGCTTGAAAAAGAGTTACGCGCAGTTAATCGAGCACCTCATTCTGTCATTGGATCATCTTCATTAGGTGCTACCGTAGTTGGTGGCATCGCCAACAACTCAGGTGGTGCACTGGTAAAACGCGGACCAGCCTATACAGAACTGGCGATCTTTGCTCAAGTCAACAAAGATGGAGAGCTTAACCTCGTTAACCACTTAGGAATTGATGGGCTAGGCGACACGCCAGAGGAGATCCTGCAAAATATTCAAGACGGCAGTTTTGAGCCAGCTAACGTAATCCATGACGAGCGCATGGCATCAGACAAAGAGTACGATGAACGAGTACGTGATGTAACCTCAGACATCCCATCAAGATTCAACGCTGATGAACGGCGTCTTTTTGAAGCTAGTGGTTGTGCGGGTAAATTAGGCATATTTGCGGTACGTGTCGACAGCTATCCAATTCCTGAAAAGGAGCAAGTCTTCTATCTAGGGACCAAAGATCCCAACAAGCTGACCAAGCTGCGCAAAGATTTTCTAACCCAGTTTAAAAACTTACCTGAGATGGGTGAGTACCTTCACCGTGACATATTCAATATGGCTGAGACTTACGGTAAAGATGTGTTCTTATCGATTGATAAACTGGGTACCGATAACTTGCCTAAGATGTTCTCATTAAAAGCCAAAGTGGAGAACTTCTTAGAGCGCGTGCCTTTGGTCAGTAAGTATCTTCCGGACACCATTTTGTACTACGCAAGTAAGCTGTTTCCTCAGCATTTGCCTAAGCGAATGCTTGAATTCCGAGACGAGTACGAACATCACTTAATTCTTAAAATGAGTGATGGTGGAATTGCAGAAGCTCAAAAATATCTGAAAGAAGTATGGGCGGCAGAACCTGACAGTGATTTTTTTGAATGTACCCCAGAAGAGGGGAAAAAAGCCTACTTACACCGATTTGCGGCAGCAGGAGCAGCGATTCGCTATGAAACTATCCATCGCAATGAAGTGGAAGACATTGTCGCGTTAGACATTGCGCTGCGCCGAAATGACGATGAATGGTTGGAAACATTACCTGAAGAAGTGAGCGAAAACTTGGTGACATCGCTCTATTATGGTCATTTCATGTGTTACGTGTTCCATCAAGATTATATTTTCAAGAAAGGCACTGACACCAAGCGGATGAAAAAGCTCATGCTTGAGCACCTTAATAGTCGCGGCGCTAAATATCCAGCAGAGCATAACGTTGGGCATTTGTACGAAGCGGAAAACTCGTTACAAAAGTTCTACCATCAGTTAGACCCGACCAATACCTTCAATCCGGGTATCGGGAAAATGGACAGGTACAAGCGAAACTGTAACTGTTGCGCATAGTTTAAAGATCTCATAAGGCTTCCATCACGGGAGCCTTATTATTTTGATTTGGCATGAAGGCTAACAGCATAAGAACGTATCGAAAACCGAGCAAACTGGTGCTTAATTCAGCTTAAAGATGGCTTTTTAATCATATGATTCAAAAAGATAGAATTAACGGTTGACCAATATTATCAATCCGTTAAAGTACGCGTCGTTCTCACGGCGCAAGTCGTAAGAGAGATGGTGTTGCCATCGCATTGTATGCGTTGCCCTGGTGGTGGAATTGGTAGACACAAGGGATTTAAAATCCCTCGGCGTTCGCGCTGTGCCGGTTCAAGTCCGGCCCGGGGCACCATCATCATAGCAGAACAATTTAAAGGCGCCTTGGCAGAGTGGCTATGCAGCGGATTGCAAATCCGTGGACCTCGGTTCGATTCCGGGAGGCGCCTCCATTATGAATTCAAATGAAGAATGAAAGGCATTAGACTTTGATATTTCATCTCCAACCAGCTCTGTGCTGGTTTTTTTGTATCTATTGCCTGTAAAACAACAGGATTTCTCTAGCTAGAACCGCGAATTACTGGATTGCAATACTGGGTGGTTGAAGAAGATCGTTATCATAAACACAGATCCCGTCACGGCCGTTTGATTTAACATGTAACAAGGCTCTATCTGCGTTACGAAGTAACTGCTCGAAATCTTGCTTGTTGTCTGCATTTACTAGGCCGGTACTGACGGTTACCGACAGGTTTTGCGCAACTGAGCTGTAGTCATGCGCTTTTACCTCCAACCGCAAAGCTTCACATAAGTCGTAAACATCTTCGGCAGTCCAGTTAATAAAACCGATCACGAATTCTTCGCCACCCCAACGGGCGACAAAACAGTTGTCTGGAGTGATTTTGTTGATGTTCTCTACCACCGTTTGAAGAACTTTATCGCCAATCAAGTGGGTGTAAGTATCATTAATGGACTTAAAGTGGTCAATATCGACCAGCGCTAATGAAAATGCTTTTGCGTCACCAGAGGTGTATACGACATTCTCAATCCACTCATCAAACGCGCGTCGGTTTTTTAATCCAGTAAGCTGATCTTCTCGCGCTTGCACCTCAAATGCTGCCGCTTGCTTCTGCAATGCGAGCGTCTTTTGCATGACTTCGCTCTTGAGCCGAATTTCTGAGCGTTGCAATAATCGCAATCTCCACCAGAACGAAAGGGCAATTGATGCGACGAGCATAAGTGAGAACAAGAGTTGAATACTTTTTCTTTGCCACCAGTGAGGCAGAATGACAAATGACACGCTCGCTTGGTTCACATCACTCTCATGGTGCTGATAATACGCTTTAACCACGAATGTATAGTGCCCCGGCGATAAATTGGTGTAATCGGCAGTGGTTTGAGACCCTCGGGTTACCCATTGGTTTTCTAACCCCTCTAATTTGGTCTGATAGCGGATATGTTGCGAAGAAAGATAACCAAGCCCGACATAGTCAAATGAAATTCTCTGGCTTCCAGCGGCGAGCTCAAACGGCTGCGAATTGCCAAGTTCTAGAACACTTTGATCGACTTTGACTTGTTCAATTGCGGTTGGGAAAGTTGTGATGACACTGTCTGAATAATACTGAGGATTTGTTGATGCCACGCCTTTTGCTGTAGGAAACCAAAGTGTTCCGGAACTGTCCACTGTTGCGGCTGGGCTTGAGCCTCCGTTAACTTGAGCGGTTCTCATACCATCACGTTCATTGTAGTGTTCAAAACGAACCTGACTTTCCATACCGTCAGCGATAGCATGCGCTTGATCGATAGCAATTCGCCAAATCCCTCGGTTTGACGTTAACCAGAAATACCCGGTTTGGTCAGAGACGACTTGAAACAGTTTATCAATGGGTAACCCATGACGGCGGCCAACGAAACTCAGCGAATTGTCCGCGAAGCGGTAACGTATTAGCCCCCGGTCTGTCGTCAACCACATATAATCATCTTGCCCATAGAAGCCGAACACATACTGGGCTTGATCCATGGCATCAATGTCAATACGGGTAACCTTGTCATTTTCAATCGTGGCGACACCAACACCCGAACCTACCCATATCCGGCCAAACTTGTCTTGTGCCAACGCCATAATGTAGTTGTCTGGTAGCCCATCTGTTGTCGTAAATAGTTGGTGTTCGCCATTGGCAGTGTATTTGACCAAACCAGCACTGGTCCCAACCCAAAGTTGTCCTTGGGCATCCTCTAAAATCGCACGAATCTCGTTGGTAGGGAGGTAGGGCAAAGACTTCGCGCTTAACGAATTGTCTCGGTACTGAAACATACCTTGGCTATAGGTCCCAACCCAAACTCCGCCCTCCTTGTTAGGAGCTAGGCTTAGAATTGAAAGAGGTTTTGAGTTTTCATCAGTGTTTTTAAAGTTTTTGATCTCGGTACCCGCGATAACACTTAAGCCGCGACTGGTACCTGCCAGAATTTCGCCAGATTCAAGAGCAAGAACCGTTCGAGCATAATCACCGGCTAACCCGCGCTGCTTGTCCCAAATAGTAAAAGGTGCTTTATGAAGGCGTGTCAATCCGCCGTTGGTTCCGATCCAAATGCTGCGCTCTCTATCTTGGTACAATGAAAGCACTCGGTTATGCGATAAACCTGCGCGCTCATCAAAGACAGTCAGCTGTTCGCCAGATAACCGATAAACGCCTTTATTTATCGTGCCAAACCAATAATTACCTTGGTCGTCGATTAAAACTCGCGTCACAAAAAGATCGTCAAGGGCGGAGTGAATCGACGTGGCTTTGCCTTCAGCGTACATCCACGCTCCGTCCTTACCGCCAAAGATAATCTTACCTTGCTGGTCTGTAACGGCGTCATAAATCGGGTTTTCACCTAGGCTAGTGGTGGTACTGATGTTCGTTGTTGTATCTTTTGTGACAACAAATAAGCCTTTACTGGTCGCTGCCAACACTTTACCGTCATGGCTCATCGAAAGTTTGTAAACGCTTAAAGAAGGAAGAATAAGGCGGTCTGAGGTTGCGTTTGGGGCGCGATAGTACAGCCCTTCGCTTTGGAGACCGATCCAAATGCTGCCATCTGGTTGACGAAGCACTGCGTTAACAAGGTTCTTAATCGGCTTAAGAGCTTGCCAATTGTGTTGGGTTCGATAGGCGAGGCCACCGCGGACTCCCCCTGCTAACAATCCACCTTGCGGATCGGAATACAAAGTACGAATGCCTGAGTCAATCAAGCCAGAGTTGGGGCCACGTGTATAGTGCTTAAAATCATGGCCATTAAACCTGGCAATCCCCTCCCATGTCGCGAACCAAAGATAACCATCTGTAGTTTGCGTGATCGCATTGATGCTGTTGTGGGGAAGGCCGTCGCGACTAGTCCAAGTTTCGTAGAGATACTCTTTAAGCCCGGAGGCATAAGATGGGAAAGTAGACCCAAGGCATAAAATGATGAGGAGTAGGCCAGTTTGCACTTTGGCGATCCAATTTTGTACTCCCATCTTTGTTCCTTGAATCTTTTTTATTTGAACGAGCAAGGATAGATGATTTTATAATATTGCTCAATGCGTAGGATCTCTGTTATAAGCATTGCATATGCTAAGTTTGATATATCAGGCTCTTTTGTCTTTTGTTGAGCAAAGACAATGTGTTACAAACTGTTAATGGATGAGAAGGGAAAGCAAAATGCAACTGGTGATGATCATAGCCATTATTTTCGGTGCCGTTTTTGGTGGTCGCATGCTCAAGATGGTGTTAAACCATCGTAAGGAAATTAAGCAGCTCGAAATATCACAGCAAAGCCAACTGGATCATAAGCAAAAAGAGCTGCTGATTGAACAAGTCAAACATTTGAGCGAGCGAGTTGAAGTATTGGAACGAATTGTTACCGACCAGAAGTATCAGCTAGACAAAGAGATCGCGTCACTATAATTCTGGCCACTGAGATACATGCGCAGTTTGCCGCGCTGTTCACATAATATTGATTTTATAAATGCCACTTGGGTTACTAATTGATACGCAGCGGTTGGTTTAACCGCTGTGATATACACACAGCCTATACCTAGTTAAGGATAGGCTATTTTTTTTGATAGATTCTCAACGATAGACTGTATTCAAAGTATTGAATAGCGGAAGTTTATTATGAGAATCAAAGCGTCCATTGCGTCAGTTGCCCTTGGCCTATCAATGGTGGGTTGTACCAGTTCGGTCGAAACACCCACAACTTATACCTTTGAAGGTAAAACAAGCTACAAGCTCAATGCAGCAGATGTGTTTCGTGTAAGTCGCACACTAAAGCAGCGACAGATCGTAAAGCTGTTAAAACCGATCTATGGCGAATACTTCTACTCGGAAACAGAATTTCGCGCTGCGTTACAAAAGCAACTTGCCGCTTCATTCTCTGACGAGACCTACAAGGCGTTGATGGAAAAGTCGTTAGTGCAAGCAAAACCACTGACTTTGAGTCTGCTTAGTGACTCTGTCGTGGTTATTCGCTTTGGGGATGAATCAGCGCCTGAGCGGCAACAACTCCTGGATTTTTCAAGCCTAAATAAACCTATTGTTACGCAACATTCGGCAAACCAACTCTCTACCAGTAAGTTGACAATGAATGTTGATCAAAACACGCTTTGTGTCTCCTTGAACGACATCGAAGGTGAGCAAATCAATGTGATATGTCCTACTGATTCGACAGGATTCGCGCTCTCTACAACTCATGCATACAGCTACAGTGGCTTGGGCCAAGAGTTTCAACAGGCTGGTAATATGGATGGCCGTTGGAATGGGCGTACTCGCCACGCGGGCAATAAAATGGAGGGTTTTAATGGAGGAGCGACAGGCAACACTCTGATCCCATTACTTTATGCCGCCAACGCAAAGCAAACGGATTTCGCACTATATCTAAACAACCTTTACAGCTCCGAGTGGACTTTTGACAATAATGACTTAGCGGTAAAAGCCTCAAAGGGGGCAAGTGAAATCATAGTGATGACCGCAGACCAGCAGAGTACGCTTCGAAAGCAGTTTATGCGTTTCGCCGGAACACCTTTAGTTCCACCGCGTAAAATGTTCGGTATGTGGTTGTCAGAATATGGGTTTGATAATTGGCAAGAAATGGACGACAAATTAAAGACCCTAGATCAAGCCGACTTTCCAATTGATGGTGTTGTCATGGACTTACAATGGTTTGGTAATGTTAAGGGTAACGATCCGCTCAGTCAGATGGGGACATTAACGTGGGATAGAGAAAATTTCCCGCAACCAGAACGGAAAATCGCTCAGTTGAATGAACAGGGCATTGGCATGGTGTTGATCGAAGAGAGCTATGTTAGCCAGGGATTAGACGAGTTTAAACAACTCGAAAGCAAGGGGTATTTAGCCAAAGATCCAGACACCGGGCTTGGTGCCAATGTTAACCCACATGGTGGTGGCAACTGGTGGGGTAAAGGAGGCATGATTGACTGGTCGAATCCGGAGGTAAACCAGTATTGGCATAACTGGAAACGACAACCTTTGGTGGACATGGGTGTTATCGGGCATTGGACTGATTTAGGCGAGCCTGAGATGTACAATCACCAAGCCGTCTATTTCAATGATCAAGCGCATGATGAGATTCATAACCTGTTTAACTACTACTGGCTCCAAGGTATTTATCAAGGGTACCAAGCGAATCAAGTAGCAGCTCGCCCGTTTATGATGTCACGTTCTGGTACAACAGGAATCCAGAAGTTTGGTGGCTCTATGTGGTCGGCGGATATCGGCTCTAACCTAACTAGCCTAGCGGTGCATATTGGGCAACAAACCAACATGATGTTGTCAGGTATCGATTACTATGGCTCAGATATTGGTGGATTTCATCGTAAAGGATTGGGAGTTATCGGGGCAGAGAAAGAGCCAGTACTTAACGAAACCTACACTCAATGGTTTGCTTACAGCAGTTTATTCGATGTTCCCGTTCGTCCTCACACGGAAAATTTGTGTAATTGTAAAGAGACAGCCCCAGATAGAGTCGGTGATCAAGCGAGTAACCGTGAAAACTTAGCATTGCGTTACGAATTAATCCCTTATCTTTACTCGCTCGCTCATCTTGCTCATCAAAACGGCGAGCCTGTCTATCCGTCGCTGAGTTACGTGTACTCGGAAGATTCAGCGGCTGCAGATCGCGTTAACCAAAAGATGATTGGTCAGCAATTAATGAGTCCAGTAAACGCCAAACTGGGGGCGAAATCGGTTGAAGCTTATCTCCCTGAAGGTGTCTGGTTCGATTATCGCTCTGGGAAACAGCTTGAGCGTAATGCGAACTCTATGCTTGAAATGCCACTTTATGGTGAAGACGGACACTACCAACTGCCGTTGTTTGCCGTTAACGGCGCAATCATTCCAGTGGCGCAAGAAACTGCACAAGGTTGGACAAGCCGTGTTCCTGATGACATTAGTGTGAAAATCTTTGGTCTTACAGATAACCAGTTCTCTCTTTTCGAAGATGACGGTAAAACGGACGCCTACACCCGAGGTGAGTTGGCTAAAACGGTATTGAGCGTTGAAACGTCAACCAATAGTGCGTTGCTGTCCATCAAACGCAACGGACAGTACCAAGGCATGAAGGTCGAGCGGGCACTGAATATAGAATGGCTGTTACCAGAGAATGTTGAGATACAACAAGTGAATTCAGATACAAAACATCAGTTAGTTTGGAAGCAAGAAGGCCATGTGCTACACATTGAACTGTCTGAGCTAATGCGAGATAAGACCACCATAGAATTGTTGTACTAGTGATCAAAGAAATACGAAACCCGGTTGAACCGGGTTTCTTATTCTCAAGCGGAGCAGGGGCTAGAACCCTGTTTCATTTCGTATTGACGCATTGGCATTAGGTCGATCGTTTGTTTTATTGACTCCCAGTTGGTTTTCTTTCCCCAACGCAACTTTTCTGTCCCATCTTTGCCTACGAGTACGGCGGTATGCTCACCAGGAGTCACTCCGTACACATGGAACATACCACTAAGGTTAAACTCGTCTCTTACCCAGTTAGGTACGGTAAAGCCATCTTCAGTGATTACAAGGGTGACAACGTCACGATCTTTGAGTTCACATTCAATCATTAGTGACTCCAATAAAAACTGTTTAACGTACTCATCCTGAGTTGGAGCAAAATAAATCACGCTGCGATGCGACCACTTTTCTGAGTGAGCAGGGTAAGCTAGGGCCAGCGAACAATTCATCGCCACCAACAGAAAAACCATCAAAGTACGCATGTAAGCCTCCTGGTACCAGTTTCCGGCACTCGATTATCACTAACTTCTATACGCTTATTGTAGGTGGTAAGCTCAATGTTATGACGAATAAAGTATCAACGACTATGAAAACACTCACTACAGAGCGACTCTTGCTAAGAATGGCAAACTCGGCAGATGCGGCTTTTATCTTAGAGCTATACAACAGCGATGATTTTATCCAATTTGTGGGTGATAAAAAGCTCTTCACTATTGAAGACGCAGAGCGTTACATTCAAACCAGTATGCTTGATATGCACGAGCAAAAAGGCGTGTGCTTGTTAGTGGTAGAATCTAAATCTCAGGGTAAGCAACTCGGCGTGTGTGGTTTAATAAAGCGTGATGAGCTCGAAGCGTATGATTTGGGGTATGGTTTTTTACCGGGAGAGTATCGACAAGGCTACGGATTTGAGTCCGCGCAAGCCGTCATCTCTTATGCAAAAGAGCGTGAAGACATTAAAGGTTTGGTCGCAATAACCACGTCGGATAATATTTCTAGCCAGAAGCTACTAACTAAACTCGGTTTTACTTATATCAAAGTTCAGAAGCCAATCAGCGATACAATTGATTTATTACTTTATCAATTATCATTGGTTGAACATGAAACATATACACAGTGACATTCTAAGTGGTGGTTTGTTAACTGAGCACAAAACCGTCGCAGCTATGTTAGCCATCTATTGCCGTGATAAACATGGTACTAGAGGAAGCTTGTGCCAAGCATGCCGCGAGCTGTTGGCTTATGCTGAGGTGCGGCTTGACCGTTGTCCGTACGGGCAGACTAAACCAACATGCAATAAATGCCCGATTCACTGCTACAAACCGGAACCCAAAGCCTTGATGCGTGATGTGATGCGTTACGCTGGGCCGAGAATGTTGCTGCCACATCCCATTTTGTCTATGAGACATCTGATCCTTGAGAGAAAAACCGTTCCAGAGAAACCACCGAAGAACGCTTCTAACCGAACGATAAGAAACAGCAACAAAGAGAGCTGAAGTGTGCGTATTTCTTCAGCTCCAATCCATCGCTATTCGCCAGCGATCGCTTGATGTTTGGTTTTTATACTTGCAATCAACATGTAGATACATGTTGCGAGTAAAGTGGCAAATAAGTAGCCCATTAAACCTTGGCGGCCTGACATGAATCCATCTGCAACAACTGGGCCGACGACAGACCCGACACTGTAACTGAACAGCATGACTTGGGTCGCTGACACAATGTAACTCGCATCCAGTTTGTCACAGCCTAAATTGATTGCGACGGGATAGAGAGCGAATGTCGCCATGCCGAGTAGAAATAAACCTACGCCAAGGATACGAATTCCGTCAACACTTGCTGTCAATGTAATGGACGCAACACCGAGCATACAAAAGACCGCCATAAGAAAAGTGCGACCCAAAAACTTAGACATCCAAGGGACAATAGGCTGAACTGCCATACCTCCGAGAATGATCAACGCCATTAAGCTGCCCAAATTATCGTGGGAAATGCCACGTTCCGTGAGCTCCACTGGCATCAATCCATAAATCGCTCCCAAGGTTAATCCGGACACAATACAACCTATGATGGCGGCGTGATTAAGCTTTGCAATTTGTTTAAACGACATAGGCGAACTGTGAGCGCTTTCTGGCTGATCCGAGTCACCAAATAATAAAACGACGATTGCTATCAGCAATAGGGTAAAGATGGCGATAAATGGTACACCGCCAGACACACCTAATATACCGATCCCTAGTTGACCTAAAGACGAGCCGCCATACAGTGAACCCATGTATAAACCGAGTCGTTTAGCCCGAGCGGATTCGTCGCCATGTAGCAACCAAGATTCTACGATTACAAAGACGCCTGCCACCGCAATGCCTGCAACAAAGCGCGCTACCAACCATACGCTGGCTTGAGTAAAAGCAGGCAATGCTGCGATGGTCACGATGAAGGCAACCAGGCAATAAACAAACGCATTTCTATGTCCAACTTTCGTTACCACGGGTTCAATGATTACGGCTCCGACCAGAAGGCCACCATAGAAAACACTGGCTAACCAGCTTGCTAGCGATGATTCCAACCCGTAATGTGGCAGCATTAAAGGGATCAAGCTCATTAAGTAGCCTGACGCGACAGCGTATAATGCCAGCGCAATCACTGGTACAGAAATACGTGCTCTAGGGGTAGGAATTAAGGTGTTTTCCAACGTCTTTGCCTCTTTAGTCTATGTGGAAATACAAACGAATTTGGCGCGACTATGGAGGTAAAGCTAATTGAGGTACAAACGAAAAATATTATTCTTAACGATTAATAATATTTGTCGTTATTAAAGAAGGGAATGTGAATAAAAAAGCCGAAATTCATCGCTTTTCGGCTTGGTTTATGTAATGTTTTTTACTTCATCAATGCTTGATTAAGCCATTGGTCGAATTGACCTTTTGGTAATGCACCATTGATGACATCGACTCTTTTACCGTCTTTAAAGACCATGATGGTCGGAATGCTTCTAATTTGATACTTAGCCGCGATATTTTGCTGAGCCTCTGTATCGACTTTTACAAATCGTACATTTCCTGCGCGCTCATTTGCGACGTCACTAAATACTGGCGCAAAGCCGACACACGGATTACACCACGGAGCCCAAAAATCGATAACAACGGGCTGAGAACTTGATAACAAGGTGTCGAGGTTTTGCTCAGTACCTTCAATTGGCGAGCCATCTAATAGAGGCGCTTTACACTTACCACATTTTGGGCTTTCCGAGACGCGTTCATTAGGTACCCGGTTTAAGCCTGAGCACGATGGACATCGAGTGTTGAATGTAGACATGACTTTACTCTTTCTAATTGTAATTGCTGTGATGGGGATTGTTTCAAGAAGGTGACACCACCCATAAAGGCTAGTTATACTCTGAAAAGGTCGAGTGACTCAAATAAGAATTTAAAAAGGCTCAGAATGACAACTTTTTTTGCAGAAATTACAGGCTGGGGTAAGTGCCTACCGCCAGCGAAGCTCTCCAACGATGATTTAAGTACTTTTATCGATACTTCCGATGAGTGGATTCGAACTCGAACTGGTATCGAAAACCGTCGCATCAGTCACGTTAACACGTCTGATATGGCAACCGTAGCCGCTAAGCATGCCCTTGCTTGTGCGGGTATCACTGCCGATGACGTCGATCTTCTTATCGTCGCAACCTGTTCTCCAGATTCATTGATTCCAAATATTGCTTCAAAGATCTCTCAAAACTTGGGAATGAAAGCGGCGACGGCTTTTGACCTGAACGCCGCTTGTACTGGCTTTGTGTATGGCCTAGAAACCGCGACTCGTTTAATTCAAGCGGGTAACTACAAAAACGCAATTGTGATTGGTGCCGAGCGTTTGTCTTTCTTTATCGATTGGACAAAGCGAGATACGGCCGTGTTGTTTGGTGATGGTGCAGGTGCAGTGGTTTTGACACGTACCGAGCAACAAGTTGGACTTCAACATGCACAACTGGGCTGTGATTCAGCAGGGCGTGATATTCTCGCGGTACCTAAATTTGGTACTTCTATGGATCGTTTTGCGGCAGACAACGGTTACTGGGACTTTAACTTTGTTGGTAAAGAGATATTCAAGCGAGCAGTCAAAGGTATGGGTGCGGCTGCACAAAGCGTCCTCCAACGTAGCCAGCTGTCGACAGAGAATATCGATGTGGTTATTCCCCACCAAGCGAACATTCGTATCATTCAGACCTTATGTGATTTATCAGGTATTAGCCAAGATAAAGCATTCGTGAATATCCAAAACTACGGCAACACCTCTGCTGCGACTGTGCCGATTGCTCTATGTGAATCCTTAGAACAAGGCGTCGTTAAACCAGGTGATAATCTGTTACTGGCTGCGTTTGGCGCAGGGTTAACTTGGGGTGCTGGTCATATCAAGTGGGGCGAACGCGTAACGCCACTTGGTGAAAGTGACGCAGCGCTTCCTGATTGTGACCAAAGCGCTCTCGAACTACTTGAAGAGGCGATTGAGTTTTGTAAGAGCAAAGCGCAATAACTGCCATTGTCGTTAGAAAGCGAAACCGCGGATTGTCCGCGGTTTTTTTGTACTGAATCCCTGAAAAATCTACAGACAATTGTCGATTAGTCAGTATTATAGGGCGCGAAATCAGAGCGATAAAAGGGCTTACATGAAGTTTGTACACACCTCAGATTGGCATCTCGGACGCCAGTTCCACAATGTATCTTTGCTAGATGATCAACAAGCGGTTCTCGAAGGGTTATTTGACTATCTTAAAGGTAATCCTGTTGATGCGCTTGTCATAGCAGGGGATGTGTATGACCGCTCTGTACCGCCGACCGCCGCAATTGAAGTGATGAACGACTTTGTTAATCGAGTCTGTGGTGGGCTTGGTTTACCTATTATCCTTATCCCGGGTAATCATGATGGCGCTCAGCGATTAAGCTTTGGAGCAGAACGCATGAAAGAGGCGGGATTACATATCATCGCGAATTTCGACGATATGCTGACCCCCGTTGTTATAGATTCTGATATCGGCCCAGTTGCTTTCTATGGGATGCCTTATAACGACCCTGAGTTGGTGCGTCACCACTTTCAACAGTCTGTCAGCACGCATGATCAAGCGCATCAATTGTTAAGCGAGAAAATACAAGACACGTTCAAAGCGGAGCAGAAACGTGTCCTAATTAGCCACTGCTTTGTTGATGGCGCGATTGAATCTGATTCAGAGCGTCCATTGTCTATTGGTGGCTCTGACAGGGTCAGTCACGAACACTTTACTCATTTTGACTATGTTGCGCTTGGACACCTGCATCAGCCGCAAAAGAAAGGCGAAGAGTTTATCCGCTACTCGGGATCGCTGATGAAATACAGCTTTTCAGAGCAACACCAGAAAAAAGGCGTAACCTTGGTTGAACTTGATCACGACGGTTTCTCGAGTGCTACACACATCGACCTTGTCGCACCCCATCAAATGCGCATTTTAGAAGGTGAAATGCACCAAATCTTGAAAAATGGCAAGCAAGACCCGAATAACCAAGACTACCTGTTGATTCGATTGCTTGATAGGCACGCAATACTCAACCCAATGGATAAACTAAGAGCCGTTTATCCTAATGTCCTGCACTTGGAGAAACCCGGCATGCTGGTGGGAGTAGAGCAACAAATGGCTCAGGCAAAGTTAGCTCGAAACGAACTGGACATGTTCAAGGACTTTTTCTCAGAAGCTCAGGATAGTGAGCTCAGTGAAACTCAACAAGATGCATTGGCAAGCATTATCAAGCAACTCAACAAGCAATAGGCGCAAACATGAAACCACTTAAGTTAACCATGCAAGCTTTTGGTCCGTTTGCTAATCAACAAGAAATTGATTTTACCTCGCTTGGTAGCAATCCGCTGTTCCTTATTAATGGCCCAACAGGCTCAGGGAAAACATCGATCCTTGATGCGATGAGTTTCGCACTTTATGGGGAAACGACTGGTGATGAACGTCAGGGGACGCAAATGCGCAGCGACCTTGCCAAGATTAATGTAGCGACGGAAGTGACCTTTGAATTCGCGCTGCAAGAAAAAATCTACCGCGTGATACGCTCACCAGAGCAAGAAGCGCCAAAAGCACGCGGTGAGGGAACCACGATGCGAAAGCACACTGCGGCCTTGTATCAAATCGGTGAAAACGACACACTGATTACCAGTAAAACGGCTCAAGTAAAAAGCGAGATCACGCAATTACTTGGCCTAAACGAAACGCAGTTCAGGCAAGTGATGGTTTTGCCTCAAGGTAAATTCCGTGAATTACTCCTCGCCAGCTCTAAAGATCGGGAAGACATCTTTGGGCAACTGTTCCAAACCGAAATCTATAAGAAGATTGAGTTTGCCTTAAAAGATAAAGCCAGCGCGATCAGCAAGGCAAAAAATGATTTTGATAATCAGATACGAGGTGCCTTAAATGTCGCGGAGGTAGAGAGCGAACCTCAATTAATCGCACTACTGGAATCAGAAAAGCAAAACCTCAATAGCGCACAAGAATCAGAGCTGAAAGCACGCACTGAACTCGACGGCAGAAAGCGTACTGAGCAGCAAGCCAATGCGCTAGTTTTGCGTTTCAAGCAAAAAGACCAAGCAAATCATGCTCTGAATGAACACCTTGCTAACGAGGCGAGTTATTTAGCCACAAAACAGCGTTTAGAAGCCGCTAAACGGGCCAATACACTGACGGTACCGTACCAACGCTGGAAACAAAATGCCCGCTTGGCTGATGAGCTCGTTGAGAGCGAACTCAGCCTAAAAGAGCAAGTAGAGCAATCTAAGCTTTCGCTAGACTCAGCAAGTAAGAAGCTTCAAACGGCCGAGTCTGACGCCAAAGAAATACCAAAACTGAACGATGAGTTGTACGCTTTGGAAACTGTTCAAAGCAAGTTGTTGGAGCGAGACCAACTTAGCGCCGCACTCAATCAATCAGCTAAAACGCTAGAAGAACAGAATCAAACTCTTGCCAAATACATTGCTTACAAAGACAAGCTCGCGAATGACCTTACGCTAGGCCAACAGCAACTTGAAGCGCTTAAAATCAGTGTCAGTGAAAAGCCGAAATTGGAATCTGAGTTAGAAAGTATTGCCCGTAAACAGCAAGATCTTACAAAGCTTGCCCAGATGCGAACTGAGCATAGCGCGCTAGAGGTGGTTTTACCTGAGCTGCAGCGTAAGATAGAGCACGAGAAAAAGATCTTAGATGAAAAGCAACTCTCGGCCGACCGCTTGGAGCTCAGCTGGCACCAAGCGCAAGCAGCAGTGCTAGCGCAAAAACTGCAAGACGGAGAGGCATGCCCAGTGTGCGGCAGCCACGAACACCCTTTACCTGCTGCGTTTGCTGGTGAAACTATCGATAAGCAGAGTGTCGATCTCGCACGAGAACAGCATAGGCGAGCATTGCATCAGTTTACTCAAGCTGAAAACCAACTCGCCCAACAGCAGATGCTCGTTAGCCGTTCTGAGAAACAGTTAAACGCATTTATTCAAGAGCTGGGGTTGGATAGCAATCTATCCATCGAGCCATTGGAGGCGCGTGCTCGCGAACTATCACAGCAACTCAATCAGTTGTCGACTATCGACTTAGCCGGGCAAGAAGCCAAGCTGGATGAGCTTGCGAAACGCTGCGAAAAAGGTGAGGCCGAGATTAATCAGGTTAGAGAGCAACTGGCGGCGACCAAAGCTCAACAAGGCGAGCTTGGTGCAAGGTTAGATGCTCTCAATACGCAACTCGATCCTAAGTTGGCAACCTTAGAATCGGTGCAAAATACGCAGCTCGAGTTTAAAAAGCGTGTTGAGTCACTCAGTCAGAACCTTGAACAAGCGAGTAGAAGTCAGCAGCAGGCGAGTACGCAGTACTCTACGTTGCAGGGACAGTTTGAGCAAACGACATTGCAATTAACAAAGGCCAAGCAACAACTGGCAGCAGACGAGCAGCAATGGCGTCAAGCGCTTGCTGAGACAGAGTTTACTGACGAACAAAGTTACTTGAATGCAAGTGCAAATGAGAGTCAGCTAGCGAGCTGGCAGAGTGAAGCCGAGTCGTTTACGCAAAATAAAATCAAGCTGGAACAGACGGTTGCTGATCTCTCACGTGAACTATCTGATCAAAGTGCGCCAGATATGGCCGCGATTCAAACAGAACGAGAAAAAGCCGAGCAAACTTATGGGGAAGTAAGAGCTCAACTGGATGCGGCGCGTTCAAAACATGAGCGATACGAAAAAGTGGCTCATGATATTGATAAGCTTCATGAGCAAAACGCACAACTAGAAAAAGAATATCAGGTATACGGGACCCTTTATGACGTCGCGAGTGGCAAAACCGGAAGTCGGGTTAGCTTGCACCGTTTTGTTCTTGGTGTATTGCTTGATGACGTACTTGTCCAAGCGTCACAACGATTGAGTTTGATGAGTAAAGGGCGCTATATCTTAATGCGTAAGACGGAAGGCTTTAAAGGCGCAGCAGGGCGAGGGTTAGATCTTATCGTTGAAGATGGGTATACCGGTAAAACGCGTGATGTCGCGACGCTATCTGGTGGAGAGTCATTTATGGCGGCACTTTCATTGGCGCTTGGTCTGTCGGACGTCGTTCAATCCTATAGCGGAGGTATTCGCTTAGAAACGCTGTTTATTGATGAAGGTTTTGGCAGTTTAGATCCCGAGTCTCTCGACCTCGCGATTCAAACGTTAATTGATTTACAACAGTCTGGACGAACGATTGGTCTTATTTCCCATGTGTCTGAACTAAAGGAGCAGATGTCTCAGCGCATCGATGTTGTGCCGAGCAAGTGGGGCAGCCAAGTAAATTTGGTTGCTATGTAGCTAACGTTTAAGTACGAACTTGTGGTGACTGGCTAATATATGTGCTAATTATTAATTGAATTAGCTGAAAAATATAAAAGCAAACTGAAGCAGTAAGTTAGTTGGATAGGGTGACAAATGGACGCATTTCGCGGAGCGATCCAAGAAACAGTCGATAAAATCTATCAATACGCAGAACCTAACCTAACTCTAGTAGGTTGGATGGGGCTACTCGGCTTTCCTACCTATTACTACGTTTGGAGTTATTTGTTCCCACAACCCTACGAAAGTTTAGGGTTGAGGCTGTTCTGTTCTCTGTTGTTTGCGGGAATCGCGTTTAGAAACTACCTTCCTGAGTACGCTCGTCGGCATATGCCGATCTATTACTTGTGCTCGATGACGATTTGCCTGCCATTTTTCTTCTTCTACATGATGTTAATGAACGAATGGTCCACTATTTGGGCTATGTCGTTCATGGCATCCGCTTTCCTGCACATACTGTTAGTGCACCAAACTAGGGTAGTCTTATCGCAAACCGCTATTGCGATAATCACTGCTTTCACCCTTGTTTATAACGCAGATTTTCATGCCGCACTACAAGACATTGTTTGGCCATATATTCCTATCTTCTTGTTTACCTACGTGTTTGGTACTTTGTTTTATTTTAGAAACCAGGTTGAGCACGAGAGTAAGGTATCCATTGCCAAGTCGTTTGGTGCGGGTATTGCTCACGAAATGCGTAACCCTCTCAGTGCGTTAAAGGCGTCACTGGAAGTATTGAGTTCTATTCTGCCAGCGGAAAAAGAGACCTATCAAAACGGTATTAAAATTTCTTCCCATGAGCTGTCTATGGCACGTGAGGTGCTTAGTGATGCCGATGAGGTGATTAAGAATGGTAACGAAGCGATCGATCTCCTGTTAACGTCCATTGATGAGAACCGAGTGTCAACGTCCACATTCAAAAAGCACTCAATCCAAGAGGTGATAGAAAACGCGCTGGATAGTTTCGCCTACAAAAGTGTGCGAGATAAGCAATCACTCAGCTTTAATGTTGAGCAGGATTTTGAATTTTTCGGCAGTGATACGCTGATAAAGTACGCTTTGTACAACCTACTTAAAAACGCTTTTTACTATCAGGCTGGAGTCGATTTTAAAATCTCGGTATCAATCAAACAGCTTGAACATAAAAACCAACTTGTATTTAGAGATAATGGCGTTGGAATTGAGCCTGAAGTTCTACAGCACATTTTTAAAGACTTCTATACATTCGGCAAGACAGGAAGCTATGGCCTTGGCCTTCCATTTTGCCACAAGGTCATGACTGCGGTTGGCGGCAAAATTGAATGCGAGTCCGTACCGGGAGAATGGACGGAGTTTACCTTAACCTTTCCCGAATATCGGTCTGAAATCGTTGATGTAATTAAGCATGATTTGTTGAAATCCAAATCAGTCTTGTATGTTGGCGGATCAGGTCTGATCCAGCGGATACTCAATGAACATTCGTTTTACAAAGGGTTTCGTATTGTAAGTGTGGATCTTAAATCGGCCAGCCAAAAACAAGAGTATGAGTTCGAATTCGACCTTATTTTCATCGATATGGACTCTGCTAGAAACGCCCCAGAGACGTTTGCTGACTTAGAGCACAGACTTCATTTTACCGAAGCTAGAGTGGTGCTTCTCTACAGTCCAGACGCCCAATACCCAGACAATATTGAACGACACTTAACGGTATACCCAATTGCTAAAGACAGAATGGAGCAATCAGCAGGAGCTGCGTTGGACGAGCTGTTTTTTGAGTCACCAGAGCCAAATCGCAATCTCATACCGAAAAAGATAGATCGCCACGGCAAAACTATCATGATCGCAGACGATAACCACTCTTTAAGAGCTTACACGTCGATTTTGCTCGAACAACAAGGCTTTGAGGTAATTCAGGTTCAAAACGGTCAAGAGGTGCTAGACAAGCTGCAGCAAAGCCCTGTTGACTTAGTTATTATGGATATCGAAATGCCATATTTGAATGGTTTTGAAGCGGCCAACGCAATTCGAAATTCAGCGACAGATTATGCAAATGTCCCGATACTTGGTCACACTGGGGACTCTACCTCTAATGCGATCGACAAGATCCAACAATCCGGAATGAACGACTATCTAATTAAGCCTGCTGGGTCTGGTGTATTACTGGATAAAATAGCGAATTGGATATAACCCTCAAATCATGAGTTTAATATGAGGGTTATCAGTTAATAACTATATATTTAGATAATATATAAGTTGGGTTGTTGATAAGCGAGAGCGCAGGCTGAAATTATTTTATCGGCTTGCGATTTAGTGACGCTGCTATTTAGTGAAAAACGAATGATGTTTTTATTTGGTGTCGTCGCTGGTTGGCAGAATACTGCTCCAAATACACCTTGTGACTCTAGGAAATCACGAACATTCTCTGTGTTTCTTTCATCGCCAGTTTCCAGTGTGACAATTTGAGAGTCGCTACGAATGGTTATTCCTAGCTTCACCAACTGCTGTTTTAAATAGCGGCTAATATTCTTTAAATCTTCTCGTTGTTTTGACTGGCCTTTAATCACTTCTAAGGTTTGATCCAATCTTTCTATCTCATAAGGTAACATTGCTGAGCTAAAAACGGCCGGGAATCCTACAAACGGGATACACTCATTAGCTTTGTTATTGCACCAGATTGCGCCAGCTCGATAGGCGAATGTTTTTGCCAAGCTGGCAGTCATAAAATCGACTTGATGACTGAGCTTTAGGCTTTTCAGCAAACCTTCACCTTGCTTACCGTGCGTACCGAGTGAGTGAGATTCATCGACCACAATGGCACAACCGTATTCCTTCGCAGTGAGCACGAGATCGATCAACGGAGCGACAGTCCCAATCGTGCTGTAGATAGAATCAACCAAAACAATGCCCGGGCCATGTCGTTTGAGCAGTTTGGTTAAGTGCTTCACATTATTATGCATAAACGGGTGAATGTTAGCCCCTGCAATTCGTGCCCCCTCCCACAATGACATGTGAGCGAAGAAATCTATGTAGACCTGAGTTTCACTGTCACAGATGGTTTGCAGCAAGGCTAAGTTGGCAGACCAACCAGACTGAGAAAGCAAGCATGAATGAAATCCGGTGAACTGGGCCAATTTGGTTTCAAGTTCGGGTTTACTTTCATCTTCTTGAAGAAACACGCCAGACATAAATGCTGTGGTTTCTTTGGCTTGGATTGCGTCAGTGTGACGTTGAATTATTTGTGGATGATTGGCTAGGTCTAGGTAATCATTACTTTGTAATACCAGATCTTTTTTATCTGGTTGATTACCAATGACTAGATGTTTTCCATTTTGATGGCAATTGACCAAGCGTTCTAAATGTCCCTCTATTTTTTGGTTAATGAATGAGGGTAAGGGAGGGCAAAGGTTTAGCGTATTCATATTAATATCCTTTAGTGGAAACCATGCGCCAGCTGACAAAGGAATATATGAATGAAATTTTATATTGTTTCTAGAGTGAATATTAAAGTTTTAGTGGTATGTTACAAATAAAAATATCAACTATAATGCATACAGGAATATTTCCCTAGGCTGTGGAAGCCTAGTTATATATAAATAGTAGCTATTAATTGACGGTTTGATTTCGTTTATCATCATCAAACAATTCCGGCCAATACATTCTGACATAGCCCACCGAAACCCAAATTACTAATCCGGTAGCCACACTAAGTTCGAATAAGCCAAACTTATGTAGCCAGTGCCATTGAGGATGATACTGCTCAAAAAAGCTTGTGAGTCTATGCATGGCTATCGCACTGATCACCGATGGAAAGGTCACAGCGGCAATCGATGGCTGAAACTTAAGCCTTAATAAGCGGATGTAACAAAGATAGATAAACAGCGTCATTGTGACAGCGATTCCAGCCAATGCACCGGTCAAAATTGGATCAGGTTCTGAAAAATTGACTAAGTAGGTCGCGAGCGTGAGGTTGATTGGCGCCGCCATGATTGCAAGCGTTGGCCTTGCACGTCTGGGTAACATGCCTTCAAACATGAGCCTATACAGCACCAGCGGCAGCATAAAGAAGTAGATAGTGATACAGGTGTTCACCAAGGTTTCTGAGAAAACCGTATGACCAAATTGGGTTCCTGCGAGCGAACTACTGATTAATCCAACAGGATACAGAAACCAGCTCGGAACCAAGTTACACATTTTAAAGTTGGTCAGTTGGAATCCAAAAAACATGATCGCCATAGTTAAGTGGAGCAGTAAAGCGGCAAACCAGAGAGGGTAGGCAATCATCGGAGAAATGACGGCGAGATAGTCACAAAGGATCAACAATGCCATCGTCATTGGAGCCATGAGACTGCCACTCAGTGGATGACGGATATCGTTGATAAAGGTGTTGAAATTGGTGAAATACTTAACCAACACAGGAAACAGAAGAATGGCGCCTAAGCCAGCTAAATAAGGACGAATAATAATCCCGACTTCCGGTATGTACAACGCCCAAGCATGACCCAAGCCTATCATTCCCAATGCCAATGCTGCTTGAGATGGGGGGACACTTTGAAATTGAGTTAAACGTCTCCAGTTCAACGAGGTATTCCTTTGCCTTGCGAGTAAATGCTCTAAATTTGGCTTGCGTTACTGAAAACACAAGCCAATTTTTAGCGGCTGATCATAGCAAGCCAAACGGTTGCGATGCAATTATCAATTAGCGTCGCGAGGGAGATCTTCTTGTCTTAACTTCTCATTTTTTAAAGTTCTGTGAAGTAACTGACTGTAAATTGGTTGTCCACCGAGCAGTTGAGCGAATATAACCGCGCCTAGACTGGTGATGATTAGCGGGAGAATTAAGTAATAATTGTTAGTCATTTCAATGACTAATAGAATGCCCGTAATGGGTGCTCTAACAGTGGCTGCAAATAAAGCACCCATTCCGGCAATGGCGAACATTCCTGGGTCTATCATCAGTTCAGGAAGCAGACCTTTCGCGATTAACCCAAACGCATAGCCAAATAAAGTTCCCAGTGCCAACATAGGAGCAAAGATACCGCCGGGAGCACCAGAACCAAAACAGATCATTGTCGTGGCGATACGCGCAACAAAGAGAATTAACAAAAAGCCTGCGGTGTAATCTCCTTTAGTAATGTTTGGGATAAGCGCGATGCCACCCCCAGTAATCTCGGGCATATACAACAGTGTTATGCCAAAACAACCACCAATTAAACTGCCTGTGATTAAGTAGCGTTTACGGTCGTTACGATGAATCCTTGCAAACATGTCTTGTGACAATGTCACTAGTCGATTAAAGACCACACCGAAGATGCCGAACATAATGCCCAGTAATAGAAATAGCCAGAGTGCAGGAAGTTCAGGCGGCTGATACTGAGGCATGGTAATGACAGCATGTTGACCATTGATGTAGCGAAAGACTATGTTCGCTGACACCGCAGAAATGATCACTGCTCTGATAGAGATAAGGGAGTAGCGGAACTGAGGTCTCATCTCCTCGACAACGAACATGATCCCCGCAAGAGGCGCGTTAAAAGCCGCAGCCAAGCCGCCGGCCGCACCAGAGGCGAGAAGGCTATGCCGAGTATCGTCGTTTTTTACGCGGAATATGTCCGTTACCATACGACCGATAGCGCCACCCATTTGGACAGTAGGACCTTCTCGTCCAAGCACCATGCCTGAGCCAAGTGCGCCCATACCACCAAAAAACTTAACTGGAATCACGCGCCACCAGCGAACAGGTCTGATGCCATCCATTGCGCCTTCAATTTCAGGAATGCCTGAGCCAGCCGCTTCTGGAGCAAAGCGGTGAACCAAAAAGTAACCCACGAATGCAAGAGCTGCGCTGATTAGGAACGCGGCAAGCCAGAGAGGAAGAGCACTGCCAATCGCTTCTTTGAGCCAATCAGTTCGAGTCTCTGACACGAAATGAACGGCGAGTTCAAATAAGGTCCCGACAAACCCGGCTAACACGCCAACCGCTAGTGACAGCAATAATACCGAAATGGGTGTCTTATCTTTAGAGAGAAATTGATTAATGGCATCCTTCGGCATGGTGGCAAGAAGGGATTGCTTAATTTTCTCTCTTTTGGTCATGGAAAGGGGCGCCTCGTATTATTTAGGGAAGGAAACTATTTACGCAAATTATACGCCTGTCTATAAGTAACTATAGCGCCAAGATTGCAATATTGATTTCCAAAATTGATGGCTAGCGAGTGAGAGAAAGATCAAAACTGCAATGAAAGGAAATTAGGAGCAGTATCACAATTCAATACAATGGGGAGGTGAGATTACCTTGCAAAATGGCGACTATAGACCATAGTTAAAGGGTAAGACATACCGAACCAACCCGCATGGAGGAAAACGTGTCTTACCTACAATTTGGATGGATTCAATTTAGTCAATTCAGATCCTCGTTTTTTATCAGGCGGCTTACATAGAGTACCTGATTCGCAGACTCACGATTGAGTAACGAGGGATAGGGCGCACTTGAATGTGCGCCTTTTGTCGTTTGAGGGGTAGCAATTAATCGACGAGGTTCGAGATCTGTTTAAGTACACCTTCCAACTGATCCCATGGAAGTAATTGGCTATCAATCACTTCAATCCTGCTCTCAAAACCTTCCAATGACATTTGATTGACCGATACAACACCATTGCTGACATTGAACGCGTAGCACCCTGAGTTGGTGTTCATAACCCCTTTGACACGCTCTGCCGTTATGTCAGATAGCACTGAGAAAAGATCATCGAAATTGAACTCAACTTCTGAGCCAAAGATCCAACCGCAGCTAAAGTAACCCTGCCCCTTGTTTTCTTTTCGAATGAAGCTTTGATTCGGTGGCAGTTGAAACTGCGGCTCCATTTCTGCGTGTTCATGATGGTGCGAAGCGACAGGACTTGTCTCTACTTCTGCATTTCGTCTAGGGCTATCCAGTAATTCGACTGGGAATCGGCCTTGCTTGACGAGCTGACTGAAGATCTTAGGAGGGTTTTGGTCTGTCACCCAATCATTAAACGCATCAATATCACTTACATGGCACTCGTCTACCTTGTTGCCAATAATAATGTCTGAGATGGCAAGTTGGTCTGTGAAGTTTGTGTTTTCAAGATACTTACTGTTAGATAAGTTACGTGGGTCGACGAGGCCAATGGTCGCACGCAGTTCGATGTAATCTTTAAACTGCTCAGATGTTAATGTCGCTAGCACTTTATGTGCGTGGCCTAATCCTGTTGGCTCAACAATCAGTCGATCAGGCTGTGTTCTTAGTAGTGCTGTGATTGCAACTGACATCGGGACGCCAGCAGCGCAGCACATACAACCTCCAGGAACTTCTTTAATCATCGCCCCCTGATCCGTCATCATTGCACCGTCAATGCCGATTTCACCAAACTCATTGACTAATACCGCCCAATTTTCATTTTCGGGTTTGTCTTTTAATAAGCTCAATATCGCGGTTGTTTTTCCTGTACCTAGGAAACCAGTGATAATGTTGGTTGGAATTCTCATTAGAAATATCTCGAGTCTGATGTTTGTTACACTATAACAAAAGTGGTTTTCAAATGAAGACAAAAAAGGGCAGTTTCATACTGCCCTTATTCTGTTAGCGTTTGTTTTTGAGATAACGCTTACGTCTCTCTTCTTTCTTCTTCGCCTTTTCTTCCGCTTTGCGAGTTGCTTCAATTTCAACTTCGATAAGCTCTTGGGTAATCATATCTGGAAGCTCTAAAGTGACTTGACCCAGTGTTCCATTGCGAAGCTCATGTAGCAGAATTTCAGAGCACTTATGCAAATCGACGCGGCCGCCCGCACGTAATGCACCTCGGCGTCGACCAATCTCTTCCATCAGTTCTATGTCGCTCTCAGGCAGTTCCTCGATTTGGTAACGCTCTTGTAAACGTTGTGGATAGGCTTTTGCGAGGTACTCAACCGTATAGAACGCGACTTCGTCGTATTCCATTGCGGTGTCTTTTACGGCACCAGTTGCGGCAAGACGAAATCCACTGTGTGGGTTTTCTACTTTCGGCCACAAAATTCCAGGCGTGTCTGAAAGGACAATGCCATTCTGTAAGTTGATTCGTTGCTGACGACGTGTCACAGCAGGTTGGTTTCCAGTTACGGCGACGCTTCGACCAGCGAGCGTATTAATAATGGTCGACTTGCCGACGTTGGGAATCCCCATAATCATGGTGCGAATATTCTTACCAATCTCTTCACGGTGAGGCGCTAGTTTACGGCAAAGTTCTAGAATCTTATTTACTTCTTGCACGTTAGACGTGGTAATCGCCATCGCTTTCACGTTGTTTTCTTTTTCGAAGTGTTCAATCCATAGCTCTGTGAGTTCTGGATCCGCGAGGTCACGCTTATTCAGCACTTTTACGACGGGTTTGTCACCGCGAAGTTCAGAGATCATAGGGTTTTCGCTACTGAACGGAATGCGGGCATCTAACACTTCAATAATGACGTCAACTTGTGGGATCGCTTCTTCGATTTCTTTGCGGGCTTTGTGCATGTGCCCAGGAAACCATTGGATAGACATAGGTAGGACCTTGGAATACTTGATTTTCGTTAATTGTAAGGGTTATCAACTAAGAGTAAAGCGCAATCCTAGCTTAGCGATAAAGCGTAACTATGCTTGCACAAAATTTCGTCAAACAGGTCAGTATGCATGAGCATTGCGTGAGGAATTTGGTGAGTCTAAAAAAGAGAAGCGAAATCAAGCAAATAAAGCGAAAAACGAAACGTTTCGATGTGATGGCCCAAATCCCCTAACTCACTGATAGACAAAATATAATCAGGACGCATTAAAATTCAGCAAACGTAAGATAAATTTATGAAAATGTGACATTCATATTTTGTCATATATTGAATTATGTATATATTCGCGTGCAACAAAAACTAATACATAAGTTTAGAAATGACTGTCAGTACTTCTTCCGCCCGTGAAACTCTATTAAACGACAACGAGCAACTTGTTTCGACCACTGACCTGAAAGGGGTCATAACCTACAGTAACGAAGCGTTTTGCCGCATCGCTGAATACTCGCAGCAAGAATTGTTAGGTCAAAACCACAACCTCGTTCGCCACAGTGATATGCCTAAAGCTGCGTTTGCGGACATGTGGGAGCGTCTGAAGCAAGGCAAAGCTTGGCGAGGTATAGTTAAGAACAGAACTAAGTCGGGTGGATATTACTGGGTCGATGCTTATGTCACGCCGATTTATGAAAACGGCCAAATGAGCGGTTATCAGTCGGTACGTGTCAAACCGAAAGCGGAGTGGGTAACCATTGCCGCTAAAGCTTATAAGGGCCTGATTAACGCAGAAAAATCCGGACGAAGCTGGTCTTTACAGATAAGCGACAGTGTTCGTTATGCTATTTTACTTGGCTCTCTTTCGGCACCGATGTTATCTAACCTAATGCAGATGGGCCAAGCGGCTTCTTGGTTGTGTAGTGTTCTGCCTCTTTCAGTGCTCGCTTTGCTGTTTAGGCAGGAATTGATCGATACACCGTCACAGCTAAAAAAGCTGCAAACCAAATTTGATAGTATTAGCCGCTTAGTGTATTCCGGTAACAGCAAGTTCTCTGTCGCAGATTTTCACATTAAGTTGCTGTCTGCAAGAATTAGAACGGTTTTGGGCCGTATGACGGATTCTGCTAAGCCTCTACAAGATCTAGCTGACAACTTAAGCGCGACGTCATATCAAGTCACTGAAGCGTTAGATCAGCAAACAAAAGACATTCTTCAAGTTCGTGAAGCGACTGAAGAGGTTGAAATTGCAGCAAATGAAGTGTCTAACAGTGCGCAAGAAGCTCACCAGATTGTTGATGTCACCATAGAAACTTGTGCCGGAGCGAAGGAAAGCATTCATCAAACGCACACCAATCTCGAAAACCTCAGTGCGCAGGCAGAAAAAGCGACACAAACCACTTATCACTTAAGCGAACAAGCACAAAACGTCAGCCAGATGATGGAAGAAATTGGCGGGATTGCTGAGCAAACGAACTTATTGGCGTTAAATGCAGCGATCGAAGCCGCTCGTGCTGGTGAGCAGGGACGAGGTTTTGCGGTGGTCGCAGACGAAGTGCGAGCATTGTCAGGGCGTACTTCTAACGCCACGGTACAGATTAAAGAAAGCATCGAAGCCATGCTTTCTACTATTGAAAGCTGGCAGAAAGAGATCATCACAAATCAAGAGCAAACGAATGAGTGTGGGGAAGTGGCCAAGCTAAGTGCAGATCGTTTATCTGAAGTTGAGACACTGATGACTTCTATGAGTGAGCTGATGAAAACGGTCGACAGTTCGGCGAGCCAGCAACGCCAGCTTTCTAGCAATGTTAATTTGCACATTCAGTCTATCGCATCAACAGCAGAGCAAAATTTAGCGGCGACACACTCCGTGAGAACCCATGCCACTGAATTGAAAGAACAGGTTAACGAGTTCTATCAGTTGGCCAAACGTTTTGAAGACAGATAGTTTTTAACATGATGGCCCCGCTAAAAAGCGGGGTTCATTGTTTTAGCCGTTAGCTTTATACAGGTATTTTTCGCAGGTGCTATCACTGAGCTTTTTGAGACACTGAGATATCGCGGCGACTATCACAAAGCCGAACAATAACCGCCCCCAAAATATTGACGTAAAATCTGCACCAATCAGCATCACCAATATCGTGTCTTCTATCATACTGTGAGCGAGGTTAAGCAACATGACCGCAGTAAAAACATCTTTAGCGGGAATGTGTCCTTTCTTCGCTTCGTTGATCAATAACCCGCCCCCAAAAGAGATGCCTAACGTGATCCCAACAATGGTCATGTTGGTTGCTTGAGGGCTAATACCGAGTACTTTTAAGATAGGTCTTAGCATCCATGCCATGACTTTTTCAATACCAAGCACTTTTAATAACTTTAGCGTGAATAAGAGACAAGCAACGATGATAAAAATCGCGATTAAGCTTTCTAACTGAGACCACGCCCATTCCAAGTAAGTCTGGCTGCCTTGGTTTTCAGGTGCCCATACAATCTGGGCTGAGTCTTGAAGCAAGTCGCCCCATTGATAGGTTTGATGCAACAGCCAAGCAAAAAGTAATCCGCCACCAAGCCTTACGAGCAACGTCATCATGAGCCCGACTCCAGCACGCTTCGCAACAGCCGCTTCGATGGGTAATGAGTGGGCAACGAGCATTAATGCACTAAGCACTGAGACTTGGGCAACGGTAAGTTCGGCGTTACTGTTCATAAAGATAAGCAGGCCCGCGTAAATATTGGTAAGCAGTGTGGTCGCCCATACCAGTCCCATCTCTTCAGGTAGCCCAAGAGCACCCATTAGAGGGGATAAGAATTCACTTAGTAAAGTAATCCCGCCCATTTCTTCAATTACCTTGATAACGAGAATGATGGGTATCATCAATTTGTATAGCGTCCAAGTTACGCCGATAATTTCGCGCCACAGCTCTTGGAAGAAACGTTGAACTTTGAACATATCCACTTTCCTTAATCATAAGTTCGATGGACAAATGGTAGGCAATCGTTGAGAAATATGATGACTTATATTAATCCTTTCCTGTTATTTATGTTTCCTATTTTGTATAAATAACTCATTAAATTTCGTAATTAATAAGGATTGGGAAATATATGGAAATTGACCGAATAGACAGGAAGATTCTCGCTATTTTGCAGGCCAACAATCGTATCGCCAATGTTGATCTTGCAGCGGAGGTAGGTCTATCTCCGCCGGCGTGCTTAAAGCGGGTCAAGAGACTTAGAGACGAGAAAGTGATCATTGGTGATGTAGCGCTTATCAATCCAGCGTTAGCGGGCAATAAGATGACTTTGTTGGTCTCGGTCGAGATGGAGAGGGATAGGGGAGACATTTACAGCGTGTTTCGTCAATCAGTAGAAAAAGCCCCCCGAGGTGACTCAGTGCTATCAGATTACTGGCGGATACGATTTTATGTTGGTGATTTCTGTGCCCGACATACAAGCATATGAGCGGTTTATCGAGAGAGTTTTGCATCAAGACAAAAACATTCGCAAATTCCACACTTCAGTATCGACCAAAACAGTCAAATTCAGTACTGGTGTGAACGTAGAAGAGCTCCCATAAAAAATGCCCCGCTAAACGAGCGGGGCATTTTAATATCGAGAAGCAGAGATTAAGCTAGAAGCTCTTTCGCTGTGTTTACTACGTTTTCTGTAGTGAAACCGAACATCTTGAATAGTTCACCTGCAGGTGCAGACTCACCAAATGTTGTCATACCGATGATACGACCGTCGAAACCAACGTACTTGTACCAGAAGTCAGCAATACCAGCTTCGATAGCAACACGTGCCGTTACGTCTGAAGGTAGAACTTCTTCGCGGTAAGCTGCGTCTTGCTTATCGAATGCGTCAGTTGCAGGCATAGATACTACGCGAACCTTCTTACCTTCAGCAGTTAGCTGTGCTGCTGCTTCAACTGCTAGCTCAACTTCAGAGCCTGTAGCGATAAGGATTAGCTCTGGCTTACCTTCACAATCTTTCAGGATGTAACCACCCTTCGCGATGTTAGCTACTTGCTCTTCGCTACGCTCTTGCTGTGCAAGGTTTTGACGAGAGAAGATTAGAGACGTTGGGCCGTCTTTACGTTCGATAGCCAGTTTCCATGCTACTGCAGACTCAACTTGGTCACATGGACGCCATGTGCTCATGTTTGGCGTTAGACGTAGAGAAGCCATTTGCTCAACTGGTTGGTGAGTAGGGCCATCTTCGCCAAGACCAATAGAGTCGTGCGTGTAAACTTGGATATTCTGAACTTTCATCAGAGCAGCCATACGCATTGCGTTACGTGCGTACTCCATGAACATTAGGAAAGTTGCGCCGTATGGTACGAAACCACCGTGCAGAGCGATACCGTTCATGATCGCTGTCATACCGAATTCACGTACACCGTAGTGGATGTAGTTACCTGCTGGATCTTCAGCAGAAACAGACTTAGAGCCAGACCACATGGTTAAGTTAGAAGGTGCAAGGTCAGCAGAGCCGCCTAGGAATTCTGGTAGCATAGCACCGAACGCTTCTAGTGCGTTTTGAGACGCTTTACGTGATGCGATGTTTGCTGGGTTAGCTTGAAGGTCAGCGATGATTGCGTTTGCTTTCTCTTCCCACTGCGCAGGTAGCTCACCGTTTACGCGGCGTTTGAATTCTGCTGCAAGCTCTGGATATGCTGCTTCATAAGCTGCAAGTTTCTCGTTCCACGCTGCTTCCTTAGCTGCGCCTGCTTCTTTCGCGTCCCACTGCGCGTAGACATCTTGCGGAATTTCAAAAGGACCGTGCTCCCAACCTAGCTCTTTACGTGTAGCTGCAATTTCTTCAGCGCCTAGTGGTGCACCGTGACAGTCGTGTGAACCAGATTTGTTTGGTGAACCAAAACCGATGATAGTTTTAGTACAAATCAGCGTAGGGCGAGGGTCAGCTTTCGCCGCAACGATGGCTGCGTTGATTGCTTCAGAATCGTGGCCGTCTACTGCTGGGATTACGTGCCAGCCGTACGCTTCAAAGCGTTTAGGCGTGTCGTCAGAGAACCAACCTTCAACTTCACCATCGATAGAGATGCCGTTGTCATCCCAGAACGCGATAAGCTTACCAAGACCTAGTGTACCTGCTAGAGAACACGCTTCGTGAGAGATACCTTCCATCAGACAGCCGTCACCCATGAATGCATAAGTGAAGTGGTCAACGATGTCGTGGCCTTCTTTGTTGAACTGTGCTGCAAGTGTCTTCTCAGCTAGCGCCATACCAACAGCGTTAGTGATACCTTGACCTAGTGGGCCCGTTGTAGTTTCGATACCCGGTGCATAACCGTACTCTGGGTGACCAGGAGTCTTAGAGTGAAGTTGACGGAAGTTCTTAAGATCTTCGATTGACAGCTCGTAGCCTGCTAGGTGAAGCAGAGAGTAAATCAGCATTGAGCCGTGGCCATTTGAAAGAACGAAACGGTCGCGGTCAGCCCACTCTGGGTTTGAAGGGTTGTGGTTTAGGTGGTCACGCCAAAGAACTTCAGCGATATCAGCCATACCCATAGGTGCGCCTGGGTGGCCAGAGTTTGCTTGTTGAACACCGTCCATGCTTAGCGCACGGATTGCATTAGCTAGATTTTTACGATCCATGATTCTTACCGATTTCTAATGTAAATATTGGATAGGAAATTGAAAGGGGAACGCAAACGTTCCCCTTTTGAGATTCTGTCGATTAAAGCTTAGCTTCAATCATTGCTTCAAGTTTGCCTTGGTCTACAGCGAAGTTGCGGATACCTTCTGCAAGCTTCTCAACAGCCATTGGGTCTTGGTTGTGATCCCATAGGAACTCAGCGTGAGTCATAGCTGCTGGGCGCTCTTTAGCACCTTTAGAGTCAACTAGCTTCTCTACTACGTCACCTTCTGCCGCTTCTAGTTCAGCAAGAAGTGCTGGCGCGATAGTTAGACGGTCACAGCCAGCAAGTTCTAGGATCTCGCCGATGTTACGGAAGCTTGCGCCCATTACTACAGTGTTGTAGCCGTACTCTTTGTAGTAGTTGTAGATGCTAGTTACAGATAGTACGCCTGGATCTTCTTGAGCTTCGAAGTCACGGCCTTCTTTCGCTTTGTACCAGTCCATGATACGACCAACGAATGGCGAGATTAGGAATACGCCAGCTTCAGCACATGCACGAGCCTGAGCGAAAGAGAATAGAAGAGTAAGGTTACAGTTGATGCCTTCTTTCTCTAGGATTTCAGCTGCGCGGATACCTTCCCAAGTAGAAGCCAGTTTGATAAGGATGCGATCGTTAGTGATGCCTGCATCGTTGTACATCTTAACAAGCTGACGAGCTTTCGCTACGCTGCCTTCCATGTCGTAAGAAAGACGAGCATCTACTTCTGTAGAGATACGACCTGGAATAGTTTTTAGGATTTCTTTACCGATGTTGACCGCTAGCATGTCACAAGTATCTTGAACCTGCTGAGCTTTGTCGTCGCTTTGCGCTTTAGCGTACTCAATTGAAGCATCGATAAGAGGAGCATACTCTTCGATTTGAGCTGCCTTAAGAATCAGAGAAGGGTTAGTTGTTGCATCTTCTGGCTGGTACTTTTTGATTGCATCAATTTCACCAGTGTCCGCTACTACAGTCGTTAGTTTACGAAGTTGCTCTAATTTGTTGCTCATTCCGATCATCCTATTTCATGGGCCTTATACATGCATATTGCGATGTATATAGAGTGCATTTGCAAGCGAGTTAATCAGTAGTGTAGTTGGAGATTCCACCAATTAACTTTAAACTTTTTGACGTTGGAGCATGTGTTGTGAACATTTGCTCTAACGTTGAGTAAATGATGTGTTCATATTTATCTTATCCAGCCTGAAAGTCAATGTGTAAGTCGTGGTTATAGTGACATTCATCAACTATTTTTTTGCTCCCCTGCACAGTTAGTTGGTTATAAACGTTTGCTTAAGTAGGGCGAGGCTTTGAAAGACGAGAAAAGGTGCAAAATGTGACCTGAGAATATGTAAACCTAATGAGCAAATGTTGCATTTAAATAGTGCTGTGACATATGCTACGAGCATGAGCACATGTTAAGTGCTATTTGCCACTAGGAATACAATTATGAGTAAAACTCAGCAGGATATTTCCGACGATAACGCTGATCTGTTAACAGAAGTCTCGGTTGCTTACTACCAAGATGGGGCAACGCAAGAAGAAATTTCAAAAAAGTTTGCTGTTTCACGCGCTAAGGTCGGCCGGATGCTCAAGCAGGCAAGGGACGAAGGCATTGTCGAGATCACAGTTAAATACCACCCGGTGTTTAGCGCCAAGATTGAACAGCGCCTAATCGAAAGATTTGGTGTTAAACGCGCTTTAATTGCACTCGACCAACCCGTAGAAGATCAACAGCGCCAACTCGTTGCTGGCTTGGTATCTAAATATATGGCCAGCTCAATTCAAAACGGCGCTGTAGTGACCGTTGGGCAAGGCCGAAATGTTTCCGCGGTTGCCCATCATGTTGGCGTTATTCCACAAAGGGATGTTAAGTTTGTTTGCGGTATCGGTGGTATTCACCCGCGTGGGGGTATGTACAACGCTGACCATATTTGCCGTCAGTTTGCTAAAAGCTACGGTGGTACGTCAGAAACTCTGTATGCGCCCGCCTATGCGGAGAACCGAGAGCAAAAGCTTGCCTTCATGCAGAATGCGACGGTTAAGCAAACCCTCGATTTAGCGCGCAAAGCAGATATTGCTTTAGTGGGTATCGGCGATATGAGCGAAAACAGTTACATGGTAGATTTGGGCTGGTTTACTGCCGACGAAGTGGTGCAATCTCGCATGAATCAGGGCGTGGTCGGTGACTTCGCTGGCTATGACTTTTTCGACATTAAAGGTGATTCAGCGAAAACGGTAATGAGCGACCGCGTTATCGGGTTGAGTATCGATGAATTTAGACCTATTCAAGAGGTGATTGCTATCGCGGCTGAAAACAGTAAACCGTTAGCACTGCTTGGCGCTCTGAGAACCGGAGTCATTGATGTGATTGCAACTAGCGTAAGTAACGCGTTAACGGTACTTAACCTTGATGAACAAATGATGCCATGAGTCTAACAAGCGCAGGTTACGTAACCTGCGTTTTTAGCTGTAATTTTACGCGCGCATTTTCTTTTATTAACTCAATGATTGCGCGGATTCGGGCGGGTACTTGTGTGCCAAAGTTGTGAACGATCCATACTGGAGCACTGAGCTTAACTTGGTTACTCGTGAGCTTTATTAAATGACCGCTTTCAAGTTCTTCCTTTATTGCCAATATAGGTAAACAAGCTATCCCCAACCCCGACAGCGCCATCATGCGTATCGTTGGAACACTGTCGCCGATACGAGTAGATTGAAAACGATAAATGGTGTGCTGGCTGTTAAGGGGAAACTTTCGCTCTACGTTAATCCCTTCCCACTGATTTGCAATGTAGTCATGTTCAGTCAATTCAGTTTCTGTAATTGGCAGAGACAAGTTTCTTTTTTCGATATATTCAGGTGAACAACATAAAACTTGTTCTAGTTCGCCAATTTTGATGGCGCGTGATGTTGAGTCAGGTAATTGACCGACGGTGATCGCGAGGTCAAGGTATTTATCGATCAGATTCATTCGCATGTCGCTGGCATAAAGCCGAGGTTCTATACGAGGGTGTTGTTTGACGAGCTCACACATAGACGGACCGATAATGTGCGTCATGAGCGTATGCGGCGAAGTTATTGCAATTGTACCCGCCAGATCCGTGTCAGAATTTCGGACTTCTTCCTCTGCTAGCGACAACAGCTTTTTCATTTCTAGGCACCGCTGGTAATAGCGTTGCCCTGATAGGGTGAGCGACTGACGACGAGTTGTCCTGGTTAATAACTTCACTCCTAAGTGTTGCTCCAAACTTTGTAGGTGATGGCTAAGTACGGATTTCGATACATCGAGTTCGTCAGCAGCCTTTGTCATAGACCCGGATTCGACTATTTGTGCAAACACCAACATGCGGTGAAAATCAGATTTCATGATTTGATTGTTCTATTTAATAGAATTATATGTCAGATAGTAATGTATTTATCATTTAATCTAAACAATTAAACTCTCTTTCGAACTCAAGAAAACAGACAAAAGGAGAGAGTTATGAGTATTTTGGTTCAATTTAAACTTAGCCATTCACTGGAAAATACCTCGGTTATTAAAGACTTTTTTACTGAGATTCTACCTGACACGCTGAAGTTCGAAGGTAACTTGAGTGCCAACTTGTATGAGCAAATTCAGGGTGACCGTCAATTGGTCTTACTGGAAGAGTGGCTAAGTCCTCAGCATTTTGAGAAATACATTGCTTGGCGTAAAGACATCGGCGATTTCGATCAACTAGGTACGATGTTAACTGAGGCACCTGAAATCAGTATATTGTCGAAGGAAGTCTGATGAATATTATCTGGAGCCCTGATTCAGTACCTGCACCAGCTGCTAACTACCACCAATGTGCGATAGTTCCTCCTGGGGCAACTTGGTTGCATGTCGCTGGTCAGTTAGGGATTTCCGATAATGGTGCCGTACCTGATAGCGCTGAAGATCAAATTGTCTTAGCTTGGCGAAACCTACGAGGAGTTTTACAAGCGAATAACATGGACATACAGGATTTGGTCAGTGTCAGGATTTATTTGGTTAGTAGGAGTGATTTACCGGAATATCAAAGGGCGAAACAACGTCTATCATTCGATGTTGGAGGATTAGCCACAACCTTGCTGTTCGTAAATGGTCTGTTTGACGAAAAATGGAAAGTAGAGATTGAAGCAGAGGCTGCGAAGCGATTTTAAGTAATAGTCGCTATTGCAGAAAGCTTGACTATTAAGGCAGCGATAAGCTGCCTTATTTCCCGTTTTTTTAGTTGATCGGTAAAGCCGTATCTGCTCCCCATTCAGTCCAAGAACCGTCATACACGGCAAGATTATGGTAGCCCGAAAGGTGAGCGGCAAGTAATACGATACACGCTGTAACACCAGAACCGCAGCTAAACAAGGTTTGCTTTACCTGAGTCGATAGCACATCTTGAAGAATGGATTTCAGCTCTTCGACGGATTTCATTTTGTGCCCGTCCATCAGTTCAATGAAAGGCTGGCAAACGGAGTTGGGGATATGTCCACTGCGAATACCTGGTCTAGGCTCGGCGACTTCGCTGTTGAACCTTGCGCGAGAGCGGGCATCAACCGTTAAGCTATCGTGATTGTCGATTTGGTTTAATACGTAATCGGCATTGACGAAGAAGTTTCGATTGAGCTGTCCCACAAAATCCCCTTTAGATTGAGCGACATGATAAGCCGTAGTTGTCACAAAACCTGCCGCTTTCCACTCTGTTAAACCACCATCTAAAATGTAAACCTCTTTATGTCCCATAGCGCGAAACATCCACCAAGCGCGAGGGGATGCGAATGTACCGCTATTATCATAAACAACGATCACTGAATCGTTATTTATCCCCATAGCTTGTGCAAGTGAATTAAACCGTTCTTCACTTGGCATCATATGAGGGAGGGTTGCATCGGGGTCGCAAAACTCTTTGTCGTAATCAAACCTGAGTGACTGAGGAATGAGATTGGATGTGTCTTTGTCTACTTCACCTGGGATTTGGAATTCAATGCTAGTATCAAGAACGATTAAGCTTGGGTTGCTCAGTTGCTGGTTAAGCCATTGCGGGGTAACGAGAGGCGACATACAGATTCCTTGTTTTATTTATTGTTTGCACTCCAAAACTGTATACGAAACAACATCAGAAAAGAATCCCTGTTTCTTTTCTATGGTCACTTTTGAACTTTCTGGGCAATCTAATTGAGCACGGAAGGGAATCAATAAACTCTCGCCTGACTCTGTGGTGACGTTGAGGTATTTTCGCTGGCCATCCAGCGACTGGGTCAGAGTTTGTGAGGTAACAACGGCGAGAAGTCTTTCTGGTGTACGTTGTGGTTTAAGCATCAACAAAGTGACAAGCAGCGCGATAGATACAAAAAAAGCGATAAGAAAGACTCTAGGATTATTCATCAAACTTATCGCCTTTCATTTAACTACATACCGGGCAATTTGGCATTTTCATTAAGTTCATTTCGCGCCAAGACATAGTAATCGCGTCTAGCATCAGGATTTTACCTTGTTTAGGTTGTCCGTAATGAGCGATAACTTTAATGGCTTCCATAGCTTGCACTGCGCCAATAATGCCGACAATAGGTGCCATAACTCCGGCCTCAACACAACTTAATGCGGCTGAACCAAAAAGAGCGCTTAAACATTCATAGCAAGGGGCTTGTTCGTCTTGATATGTGAACACACTGACTTGGCCTTCCATTCGTATTGCGGCACCAGAAACTAGCGGAGTTTTACTGCCGTAACACAATCGGTTTAGCTGGTTTCGAGTCTCTACATTGTCAGAGGCGTCGAGCACTAAGGTGTGTTGCGCTATCAATGCGCTAAGTTCGCTATCATCCAACCTGCGATCTACCGTTGCGACCTCAATGTTCGGGTTCAGCAGCCTGAGAGACTCCGCGGCGGAAATCACTTTCTTTGTGCCGACATCTGAATCATGGTGTAGAACTTGACGCTGAAGATTAGACAGCTCAACGATATCGTCGTCTATTAAGGTCAGTTTACCCACACCTGCTGTGGCTAGATATTGTGTGGAGGCACAGCCAAGGCCTCCGGCTCCCAATACCAAAATTGAGCTCTGTTTGAGCGCTTCTTGGCCATCAAAATCAAACTGTTTAAGGATGATTTGACGGTTGTATCGAAGCATCTCTTGATCGGAAAGAATATCCAAACTTCGCTCCTAGTAAAGGGTAGGGTTGAATAGCTGAATATTAACCGTTTCACCCGCTTCAACACGGCCACGTTCACGTTCCAGAACAACAAAACAGTTAGCGAGACTCATTGAACGAAATGCGCCAGAACTTTGGTTTCCTGTCGTTTCAACAACGAACTTACCGTCTTCAATCGAATAGATACCGCGTTGATAGTCTGTACGTCCAGGCGCTTTCTTAAAGCCACTTTTGGTTATGGCAGGAATCGATTCCGGCGCTTTCCATTCTGTATGACCCGCAAGCTTAGCCAGCAAAGGCTGCACAAGTACATACATGGTAAGAACCGCCGACACAGGGTTGCCAGGTAAGCCACAGAACCAAGCGGTAGACAACTTACCGAACGCGAAAGGTTTACCGGGCTTAATGGCCAGTTTCCAAAATCCGATTTGTCCAAGCTCTTCCAGTATGTCTTTGGTGTAATCGGCTTCTCCAACACTCACACCACCTGAAGTCACTACCACGTCTGCAAGGGTTTGCGCTTGTTCAAATGTCGCTTTTAACTGATCTGGACAATCAGGAATGATCCCGAGATCGATAGCTTCACAACCAAAGTTCTCAATCAATGGTTTAATGCCATAGCGGTTACTGTCGTAGATTTGGCCTTCAGCCAATGGTTCGCCTAACGGTTTGAGTTCATCACCGGTTGAGAAGAAGGCGACACGCGGTTTACGAACCACGGTGACATGACTAATCCCCAAGGTAGCTATCATTGGAATGTCGCGAGACGTTAAGCGAGCGCCTGAAGGAAGAACCACATCACCTTGTTTAATGTCGTCGCCAGTCGGTCGGATATTGTTCTGCGCTTTGACATCCGTTTGATTGAACTGAATCCCGCTTTCGGTGACTTCGGTGTTTTCTTGCATGATCACGGCGTCACAACCATCTGGGATCTTAGCACCAGTCATAATGCGAACACATTGCCCCTTTGGCCAATCACCTTCAAAAGGTTGACCTGCGAATGATTTACCTGCAAGTGGCATGACATTATTCGTGGCTAAGTCAGAAAGGCGAATTGCGTATCCATCCATTGCTGAATTATCGAAAGGAGGGACAAAAATAGGTGAGAGGATATCTTCAGCAAGTACATAACCAATAGCGTCTGCCAGTGGTAGTTGTAAAGTCGTTTGGATAGGTTTAATCGGCGATAGCATTTTATCCATCGCGTCTTCAATTGGCATCAAGCCAGGAGCGTCACAACAGCCCATATCGAGATCCTAATCTTTTATTATTTTTAAGCGCTTATTGGCAGACACTTTACCACATAAATAACAATGGCAATAATGACCCCCAATAAAATATGGGTGTAATTATTCAAAAATCCGAGTATCCTTGTCAGCCATCCTAAAGGGGTAAATAAGAGGAATTGGAATGTCAGGTCTTAGCGAATCCGCGAAGTTGGTAAAAGATGCGCTAGAACGCCGAGGATTAGAAACACCTATGGTGCCTAATCAGTTCAGTCGAGAAGAGAAAAAAGAGAAGATTCAGCATCATATGCGCGAAATCCTAACTCTCCTTGAGCTTGACCTTACCGACGATAGCTTAGAAGAAACACCTCATCGTATTGCAAAGATGTATGTCGATGAAATCTTCTCAGGACTCGATTACTCGAACTTCCCTAAAATTACGGTCATCGAGAACAAAATGGACGTAAGTGAGATGGTTCGCGTTAAGGACATCACCGTAACCAGCACTTGTGAGCACCATTTGGTGACGATTGATGGTAGAGCAGCAGTGGCTTACATTCCGCGTGGTAAAATTATTGGTTTGTCTAAGATCAATCGAATCGTTCGATTCTTTGCCCAACGTCCTCAAGTTCAAGAGCGCATGACGCAGCAGATTTTAGTCGCGTTGCAAACGCTGCTTGAGTCAGATGATGTTGCAGTGACAATCGATGCGACTCATTACTGCGTTAAATCTCGCGGAGTAATGGATGCGACCAGCGAAACGACGACTACCGCTCTCGGCGGTATTTTTAAGAGCAACCCAGCCACAAGGCATGAGTTTCTGCACGGAATTCGCTAGACTAAGGCTAGGAAACCCAGATACAAGAAACCGCTTCTAACACGAAGCGGTTTTTATTTTTCTCGCGCTATTCACACTGTAAATTGCGCGAAACTAACAAGGTAAAACAGTGACTCAATCATTTAAAACACTTTCATTGCGACCAGAATTACTCGAGACAGTGGCCTCTCTGGGCTATAGCGAAATGACGCCAATCCAACAACAAGCCTTGCCTTTGGTTTTGGCCGGTAAGGATGTCATTGGCCAGGGTAAAACCGGGTCGGGCAAAACAGCGACTTTTTCACTTGGTGTACTGAGTAACCTTAATGTTAAGCGTTTTCGCGTGCAGTCATTGGTACTTTGCCCAACACGTGAATTGGCAGACCAAGTCGCCAAAGAAATACGTACGCTAGCGCGCGGTATTCACAACATCAAAGTGCTGACCTTATGTGGCGGGATGCCAATGGGGCCGCAAATTGGCTCACTGGAACACGGTGCACATATCTTAGTGGGTACGCCGGGCCGTATTCTCGACCACCTTTCAAAAGGCAGAATCAATCTTGACGAATTAAATACGCTCGTTTTAGATGAAGCAGACCGTATGCTGGATATGGGATTTGAAGATGCCATTGACGCCATTATTTCTGCGGCACCAACTCAGCGGCAGTCGCTTCTGTTCAGTGCAACTTTCCCAGCTAACATTAAAACCTTAGCGGAAAAAGTAATGTCTGAGCCTGAAATGGTTAAGGTTGAGTCAACGCATGAAACAACGACGATTGAACAACGTTTTTACGCATTAGAAGGCAGTGAAGAGAAAGACAATGCGTTAGAGACTTTGTTATTGGTGCATAAACCTGAATCTTCCGTCGTGTTTTGTAATACCAAAAAGGAAGTACAGAACGTTACCGATGAACTTAACCATCGCGGTTTTAGCGTTGTCGAGCTGCACGGCGATATGGAGCAGCGTGAAAGAGAGCAAGCTCTTACTATGTTTGCCAACAAAAGTGTCTCGATACTGGTTGCAACAGATGTTGCCGCGCGCGGTCTAGACGTTGACAACTTAGATGCTGTGTTTAACTTTGAATTGTCACGCGACCCGGAAGTGCATGTTCATCGCATTGGTCGTACTGGGCGTGCTGGGTCTAAAGGAATTGCGTTTAGCTTCTATAGCGAAAAAGAACACTATAGAGTTGAGCGTATCGAAGATTACATGGCGCTCGATTTCAATGCGTCGCCGCTACCTGAAAAGCCAGTAGAGCGACCGTTCTATCCGAAAATGCAGACCATTCAGATCCTCGGCGGCAAAAAGCAAAAAGTACGTGCGGGTGACATATTAGGTGCGTTAACCAAACAAGCGGGAATTGATGGCAAGAAAATTGGCAAAATTAACATTCTTGCAATGGTGTCTTACGTTGCGGTAGAACATGATGTGGTTAAGAAAGCACTCAAGCAACTGCAAACCGGCAAAATGAAAGGACGCAATTTTAAAGCGCGCGTGATGAAGTAATTGAAAAGGAGCCTTTCGGCTCCTTTTTTAATTGGTAAATTTGTAAGTAACACCAATACTTGCCAACCACCCTAAGTCTCTTTGTACTAACGGACTGTCACTATCATGGTGCTCAAGTTCTAACTTAGCCAATCCAAGCCAATCTGGTGTGAAACTGTATATGCCGATGAGTCCTGCTTGGTAGACCCAGCTACTATCTGCATTAAATTCATCCAGCCCAGATGCGACGGCTTCCGTCGATGAAATGGAATAAAGATGGTCGGAGAACTTTTTATCGCGGTAATCAATTTCTAAGTAGGGGGTGAGGGTAACGTTATTTAACGGTAGATCGAGTGTACGCCCTAAATGCAGCTGGATCTCATAACCTTTGTGCTCGCTGGTGACGTCTTGAAGATAAGTTAACCGTGCGCCCACTGTACCGAGTGTTACGCCAAGCTCTCCATTCCCGTCGCGGTTTTCTATGCCCGACGGAATATCATCAAAATCATCAGAAACAGTGGCAAATCGCCAGTTTCCGCTGATGCCAAAGTAGGGCATTACGGCGACATTCACGAGGCTGCCATCGACGAATCCATATTTCCCGTTGTAAAACAGATTAGGCTCGGCGGATATTCCTGCTCCGTCTTCATCTGAAAAGACCGACTGGCCGTAAGTTGCGCTTCCGCCGATGAAACCAAAGTCATAGTATTGTTCTTGTGCCATTACACTTGAAGAGACACTGATCGCTAAAGAGCCAATAAGCATCGAATGTTTCATGAGTTTCATAGGTTTCTCCTTTTATCCTTCTCTATCAGAACGGCTAGGGAGTACTTTTATTGCAGGAAACGAACAAGAAATTGGAAAAGAGAATAAAAAGGCCAACTCAATTGAGTTGGCCTAAAGGTCGACAAGTTGGATGGATTAACTGTCGAATAGGTATAAATACTCGCCGTAACCTTCTTTTTCTAAGTCCGCTTTAGGAATAAATCGCATCGCAGCAGAGTTCATACAGTAGCGCAGACCCGTTGGTGCCGGGCCGTCTTTAAAAACGTGTCCTAGGTGAGAATCGGCAAATCGACTGCGAACTTCTGTTCTTGGATAAACAAGATGGTAGTCAGTTTTTGTGACAATGTAACCTGAGTTAATAGGTTTGGTAAAGCTTGGCCAACCTGTACCAGATTTGTACTTATCGGTTGAACTGAATAGAGGTTCGCCCGAAACGATATCAACGTAAATGCCGTCTTGTTTGTTGTCCCAGTACTCGTTTTTGAAGGCACGTTCTGTCCCTTCTTCTTGAGTCACGTAATATTGCATTTCTGTCAGTTTCGATTTGATCTCACCTTTCGACGGCTTTGAGTACGGCTTAATATTAGCGACAGCTTTTTTCTCATCAATCAATTGACGAAGGGTTTTCGGGTCGTCATTACGAGATTCACCGAAGATATCATCAAGGTACTGATCTCGACCTGACGCGTAGCGGTAATAGTTGTAGCGAATCTTGTTACGCTTGTAGTAGTCCTGATGATAATCTTCCGCAGGCCAAAACTTATCAAAGGCAATCAATTCGGTTTTAAGAGGCTTTTTAAATATGCCTAACTCGTCGATCTCCATCATGAAGTTTTGAGCAATTTGCTTTTGCTCAGCTGTGTGATAGAACACAGCAGGACGATACTGTGGACCTCTATCGACAAACGAGCCTTTGTTGTCCGTCGGGTCGATGTGGCGGAAAAACTGATCCAGTACCTGTTCATAGCTTACCGCTTTAGGGTCATACTTAACTTCAATAACCTCTATGTGCCCAGACTTGCCCGACGAGACTTGCTTATAAGTCGGATTCTCTAGCTCTCCACCAGAATAGCCTGACACGACATCAAGCACGCCGGGCAGTTTTTCCAAATCTGATTCCGTACACCAAAAGCAACCGCCAGCGAGGGTTGCAACTTCGAATCCTTTTGAAGTGTTTGTATGAGACATATTGCTTTCCGCGGTACCAAAAAAGGAGGCAACCGCCGCCGCAATAGCAAGAGTAGGTAAAACAAACTTAAACTTCACTTTCATATCAACCTCATCGATTGTTTTCGTTATCGATTTATAAGAACGGGTCACAGAGCAAAAAATTACAGCCTTTGTTGGTTTTTTCGTACTTTTAGTCTAGTAGGATCAAAAAAAGCGACTACATAGAGTCGCTTTTAAAGTTTGTGAGATCGCTTAGCCCAATGAAGGAAGTACTCCCACCGTGATAAGTACCTGTGCGGATACTATGACCACGCCAACAATCGTACCAACAATCAGACCGGAGTTTCCACCAATTACCTGATAATGGTGTTCTTGAGCTTGCACTCGTACTTTGCGTACCATCATTATCGGCAAGAAAATCGCGAGAATAACCAACGCTATCGCTGCGTAACCAAGTGCCATGATAAAGCCTTGAGGGTAGAACAGAGCGAATCCCATAGGTGGAACAAACGTGATTAAGCCAGTAGCAACGCGAGAGTAGGGCTTACCACCTTTACTTAAACTGTCACCAAGGAACTCGAATAGACCTAGGCTAACACCCAGGAACGAGGTTAACAGTGCCAGATCGGCAAATACGCCGATGGTCTGCCCAAGGTTAGACTGATGAACGGTTGTTGCCAATGTATTGATCAATGCGCTAAGACCTTGGTTATCCAAAAGCGTACTTTGGTTAACCACGCCCAAAGTCACCACTTGCCAGAAAATGTACACGATCAATGGGATAGCGGAACCGATAACAATGGCTTTACGTAAAGATGGCGTATGACCATCGAGGTAATTGACGATCGCAGGGATGCTACCGTGAAAGCCAAACGATGTGAAAATGACCGGAATAGCTGCGACAACAAGACCTTGCTCAACGGGCATACTCAGTAAGTATGATTCCGTAACGTTGGGTGCCAAAAAGGTCAGCACTAAAGCCATCACCACAATCTTTGTTAAAAATAATACGCGGTTAACTTTATCTACCGTGCCAGTACCGATCGTCACTACCGTTGCCACAATAACGGTAAAAAGAACGGTTGCAGCAGTAGAGGATACCGTTACTCCAGTAAAACCAGTGATACGCTCAGCAAACTGTGCTCCACCACCGGCGATGTAAGCAGCACAAAGCGCATAGAACAAGAACATCATCGCGAAGCTCGCCACCCATTTACCTTTAGTACCAAGAAATTGCTTAGCAAGCGTGTGAAGTGTTGCTTCTTTGTCGGCGTGTTGATGAATCTCAACCATCAATAATGCGGTATAGGCCATTAAAGCCCAAAGTGCGAGCATAATCGTCAGGGAGGTTGTAAACCCCAGCCCTGCAGATGCGAGAGGTAAAGCGAGCATACCTGCACCAATAGTGGTTCCCGCTATGATCAAAGTACTACCAAAAATCTTCGATTTGTTCATGTTTACTTTTCTTTACGCTTGATGAGGTTTGTGGGAATGAATGTCTAGTAATTGCTCAGCATTTGACATTAAACCCTGCATGAATCGCATTGTGTAAAACTTTTATGACGTTTTCAAGCGGTATGTACATATTAATTACCATTAATGTACACTTAAATTTACAGATCATTTTGAGATTCGAGAGCAAACGATTACATGGGACGGCCGTCATACCTAAGTGAGATTTTGCTTTGTTCTTTCACAAAACTGTCATATAAGTGATTTAAAAAGGGACAATAGACTGCATATACAAGATACGACTTGTCGACGAGTCTATAAAATTGTTTATCAAAGGAGGTCAAATATGAGTGACCAAACGTTAAATGAAGAATGCCTTGAACTGCTAGATGCTATGGAAATTGGCATTGAACTGTCTGACTACGAGCAGTCCATTGAAGAACTAGCAGAAGAAATCTTCACTAAGTAATCTTCATCGCGCCTTGTGCGCAGTTAACCAGAAAGAGCCAGTGCATTAGCGCTGGCTTTGTGCTTTTATTAACAAACAAAATCCACAGAAGAAGATAACGAAAGTAGAGTCGATTTGAATTTCCTTGCTCACCTACACATCGCGCAACATTGCCAGTCAAGTTTACTTGGAAATCTTCTAGGAGATTTTGTGAAGGGCAACCCTCACGAACAGTACGATGATGACATTGCACAAGGAATTAAGTTACATCGTTTTGTTGATTCTTTTACCGATTCACATTCATTCGTTCAGGAATCTCGGGCACTCTTTACAGACGGGCATCGTCGTTTCTCCGGCATTGCCTTGGATATGTTCTGGGATCATTGCTTAGCACGCCACTGGCAAAACTATCATAGAGATAGCCTAGAGAACTTTTGTCAATATGCTCAGCAGCAAGTGAACCAGCCAAAAATATCGCTACCGGCAAGATTTGAGCGCGTAAACGCGTTGATGTGGCAAGGGAAATGGCTGGAGTCATATCAAGACATGGACAATATCGAGTTTGCATTGCAGAGAATGTCGCAACGTTCGCCAAGAATGGAAAAGCTCAACCAATGCATTCCGTATTTAAATCGCCACTACGATGAGTTAACAGAAGTATTTGCTCGCTTCTATCCAGAGGTACTAAACGCTAGCAAAAGATTCTGATAGAATCGGCGGCCTTGCATTTAAAGGTATCATGAATGTCGACTGAATTTGAATCACTTGGGTTGAGCCAACCCTTGCTAACTACGCTTAATACACTTGGTTTCACTACTCCAACACAAGTACAACAGCAATCAATTCCACATATATTGCTGGGCAAGGATGTGCTCGCGGGCGCGCAAACCGGTACCGGTAAAACGGCGGCTTTCGGTTTACCAATTATTCAGCAGCTCATTCAGTCTGAATCGGTGCGAGATCCGCAGGGGAATGACGTTAGAGCCTTGGTTCTTGTTCCTACGCGGGAGCTCGCTCAACAAGTGTATGACAACCTCGTGCAGTACGCTGAAAGTACCCCCCTTAAAATCGTAACGGCGTATGGCGGCACAAGCATCAACGTGCAAACGCGCAACCTACACCAAGGGTGTGACATTCTGATTGTCACCCCTGGGCGCTTGATTGACCATATGTTCTGTAAAAACGTCAGCTTGGCGAAAACGGAATACCTCGTACTTGATGAAGCGGATCGTATGTTGGATATGGGATTTATGCCAGATATTCAACGAATACTGAAACGTTTTAATCCAGAGAGACAAACGCTATTTTTCTCAGCGACCTTTGATAAGCGAATAAAGAACATCGCATATAAGTTGCAAAAAGATCCGATCGAAATTCAAGTTTCACCTTCTAACAGTACGGCGGAAACCGTTAAACAGATGGTTTATCCGGTCGATAAAAAGCGTAAAGCCGAGTTACTTGCTTACCTAATTGGCTCACGAAACTGGCAGCAAGTTCTTGTGTTTACAAAAACTAAGCAAGGTAGTGATGCACTAGCTAAAGAGCTAAAACTGGATGGCATTAAAGCCGCTTCGATTAACGGTGATAAAAGCCAAGGAGCACGACAAAAAGCGCTCGATGACTTTAAATCGGGTAAAGTTAGAGCTCTGATCGCGACAGATGTTGCAGCACGCGGTCTTGATATCAACCAATTAGAGCAAGTCGTCAACTTCGATATGCCATATAAAGCCGAAGACTATGTTCACCGTATTGGTAGAACGGGTCGCGCAGGTAAAGAAGGGTTTGCCGTTTCTTTGATGAGCCAAGATGAGCACTACCTATTGGAAGCGATCGAGCGACTGTTGGACACGAGACTACCTCAAGAGTGGTTGCAAGGCTTTGAACCTAGTCTGGTTGAAGACGTAACACCTGAGCGCACACCGCGTAAGAAGAGCCGTTCTTCTGAAAAGCGCAAAATGAAAGCAAAACTGAAAATTCACGCTAATCGTGGCAAAAAGCGTTAGTTAGGAGCGAAGCATGACAGGTGATAGGGACATTGCTGACATTTGCTTAAAGCTGCTTGCGCTTGAATCCGCGCAGCAACTGTTGGAATTTGAATTAGGTAACCAAAAGTGGTTTGAAGAGTTTATCCCACCTAGAGAGAGTGAGTTTTACTCGTTAGATGGGGTTATCGACCACATTCAGCACTTTTTGCTGGAATACAAATGTCACCAATTACTGCCACTGCTCATTTGCAACGCGAACGGCGATATTATGGGCAGACTTAACTTTACTAATGTTGATCTAACAAAAAGAACAGCGCATGTTGGTTATCGCGTTGGCAAAGCGTATTTGTCGCGCGGCGTCGCTAAAACCGCCTTAGGTAAAGGGTTAATAGCGATGGCAGAAAAGGGAATCAAACGCGTTTTTGCCTATGTGGATGAGAACAATCCGGCTTCGCAAAAAGTCCTGCTTGCCAATGGTTTTGTCAAAGTGCGCGTGGTAGAGGATTACGCGATTCTTCGTGGTGAACCAATACACTGCATTGAATACACCTGCCAATTAAAAAAGACATGAAAAAGGGAGCGTTTGCTCCCTTTTTTACCTCTAAGTGATACCACTAAGCATATCTAGCAACTTGCATCGCCCAATTGCGACGCTGGGCAATCAGTTCTTTCTTCAGTTGCTGGTAGCGTAACTTGAGAAGAGAACTTTCGTACTTTTCATTTAAGCTGCTTTTACGCGATTCAAGCATCTGTTTTTTTACGTCGTAATAGTCACTCATTTTGACAATAAGTTGCTCAAACTCTTTATTTAACGACTCTTTAAGCTGCGAAGCATTGGGTAGGGTATCAATTTTGCGTACCGCAACATCTCGGCTCATCTTCGCTTTGGCCTTCTCGATCTTAATTTTTGGCGTGACGCGTAGCTTGCGCGTTAAGCCCAGCCAAGAACAGCTCTTGATCAGCCATTTAGTCGGATCGTATTGCCACCAATGAATACCATTACGGTAGTCGTTCTCAAAGATATGGTGATAATTATGGTAACCCTCACCAAACGTAAACACAGCGAGAACGCCATTATCACGAGCAGTATTTTTATCGGTGTAAGGCTGGCTGCCCCAAATATGTGCGAGAGAATTGATGAAGAAGGTTGAATGATGACTCAATACCAGACGTAACACACCAACTACCAACAACATACCCCAGATGTCACCATAGATCGCACCGAGCAAAATAGGGATACCGAAGTTGGTCGCAATGGCTAGGGGGACATAATACTTATGCTGCCACATGACGACGTTATCTTTTTGCAAGTCACGACAGTTGCTGTAATCGCTATAAGTATTTGCGTTGTACTCACGTAACATCCAACCGATGTGAGAGAACCAGAATCCACGTTTTGCGGAATAAGGGTCTTTGTCATTGTTATCCACATGCTTGTGATGAATTCGGTGATCCGAGCTCCAATGTAGAGCACTATTTTGTAATGCAAAAGCTCCGCCTATGGCAAAAATAACGCGTAATGACCAATGGGCTTCGTAGGTTTTATGCGACCACAAACGATGGTATCCCGCCGTGATCGATAGGTTACAAAAAGAGAAAGCGACGAGGAACCAGATTAAGTGTTCCAAGCCGTAGCCATATTCGAGACCAAACCAAGGCACGATGACAACGGCAGTAATAAATGAGGAGAGAAAAATGATGATATTCAGCCAAATCAATGGAGGCTTGCTCTCAGTTGACATGATGATTTCCTTTCAGCTAACAGTTGTGCGCTAGAATATCAGCGTACACGTGTAAGTCAAACGTATCTGTGCGGTTTAGTGACCTAAAAGTTGTAATAATGAGTAAATACTCAAATTAACAATGCTCGATTGTTTTAGAGTTATTGGCTTTTGGTTAAATGTTTTATAGTATGAATAGATAAACAATCCTTACAGGAAGTAATAAGGAACTATAAATGGAATTAAAAGTAGCTGAATATAGCGATTACGAACGTATCGCTTCGCTGCACGCACAGAGTTGGAAGCAATTTTATCAAGGGATTCTTGGACGCGAATACCTTGAAAGTGAAGTTCTCGAAGAGCGTATGGCTGTTTGGCAGACCCGCTTAATCAACCCTCCTTTTAACCAGCACGTCATTCTTATTGAAGAAGGTGGCTTACTCTGCGGTTTTATTTGTGCATTCGGTAATCATGACTTCGAAAAAGGCACTATGATTGACGCTCTTCATATCGATCATGCGTACAGAGGAAAAGGGTTAGGTGCGAAACTCATTGAAGAAATGGCGAAATGGGTAGAACAGTTTTTCCCAGACAGCGGTGTGTACCTAGAGGTGATGAAGGGTAACCAACAGGCTATTGAATTCTATGACCACATTGGTGGTGAAAACACATTGGAAAGGATCTGGAATGCACCTTGCGGTAATCAGGTTCCAGAGTTGGTATACAGCTGGAAATCACCGGCAATTATGCTAAAGAACATCGCCAGTCACAGTAAGAGCGATTTAGTAACAAACTGAAACACTTAACCTCCTTGTCCTGATAATCTTCGGACATATAACCATACTCCGTTAGGTAATTTTATATTGCCTGTTTCTATTACCTAACGGTCTATTCATGAAAAAAACTTTTGTTATATCTGCACTAGCGAGTGCACTTTTTCTATCAGGATGTGGAGACCAAAACAAAGGACAAAACCAAATGCCAGCGCCACTAGTGGTCGCGGAAACGGTTCTATCAGTTCCACATCAAGCCAGCAAATCTTACATTGGTCGTGTTGAAGCGGTCGAAGACACCAATATCACGGCACAAGTCACTGGCTACCTCCAACAACGTCATTTTGAAGAGGGGCAAATGGTCGATAAAGGAGACCTTTTGTTTACTATTGAACCTTCCTCGTTCAAAGCTCAAGTCGCGAGCGCGAAAGCCGCCCTTGCACAAGCGAATGCGGCACAAAAGAAAGCCCATCTCGATTTTGAGCGTGGTAAAAACTTATTACCGAAGGGCAGCATCTCACAATCAGAGTTTGATAACTTAAACGCCACGCTTCTCGGTGCCACCGCTCAAGTAGAAGCGGCTAAAGCACAGCTTCATTTGGCACAAGTTAATCTGTCTTACACCGAAATTCGTGCTCCGTTTGCCGGACGAATTGCGCAAAGCAAGGTCAGCACGGGAGACTTGTTGTCACCTCAGTCTGGAATCTTAACCACATTGGTCAGCCTAGACCCCGTTCATACGGGCTTTAGCATTAGTGAGCGAGAGCGCCTTGAAATGGGAATGGACAAAGTTCAAGGCAACGGCAGCGACGAATCGACTCAAGTCGAGGTGCAAGTCGTGCTTGAGAACGGCCAGTACTACGACCATTTGGGTAAACTTGATTACTTAGGAAACCGGATCAATTTAGAGACGGGAACCATGGCGATGAGAGCCGAAGTGGCGAACCCAAATTACCGTCTACTGCCAGGCCAGCACATTCGAGTAGAGCTGAAAGAAAAACAAGCGAAAGACGTTTTAGTTGTGCCACGCCGTTCGGTCCAGACGGACTTAGAAGGCGATTTCGTCATGGTAGTCACGGAGGGCAGTGTTGCTGAGCGCCGCAATGTGACTTTGGGGCGCCAAATTGAGCAGGGCATCATTATTACCCATGGCATTTCGGCAAAAGACAGTGTGATTACACAAGGACTCCAAAGAGTGCGTAATGGCGTACCTGTTCGTATAGATCAAACTCAGCCTACGGCTGAATAAAGGAGCCTAAATGCTAAGTCGTTTCTTTATACAGCGTCCAAAGTTTGCGCTGGTTATTTCGATCATCCTTACGCTTGCGGGCGCTATTTCTCTCGCAATCTTGCCCGTGGCTGAGTATCCAAAAATTAGTCCTCCATCGGTAAGCGTCACCGCGTACTACACGGGTGCCAGTGCGGAAGTCGTGGAACAAGCAATTGCAGACCCGATCGAAACATCGGTCAATGGCGTGGAGAACATGATCTACATGTCTTCCAAGAGCGCTAATGACGGTTCTTACAACTTGAATGTGACATTTGATGTGGGTACCGATCCCGATATGGCTCAGGTCAATGTGCAAAACCGAGTTTCCCAGATCGAATCTAAGTTGCCTCAAGAAGTACGTATGGTGGGTGTAACGGTGAAGAAAAGGTCACCGGACTTACTAATGGTATTGAACTTCTACTCTCCAGAAGGGAAGTATGACGACCAATTCTTGATCAACTACATCAACTTAAACGTTAAAGACCAGCTTGCTCGAGTAAAGGGGATCAGTGAAGTTAACGTAATTGGGGGTGGTGAATACGCCATGCGTGTTTGGCTCGATCCAGAAAAGATGGCGAATTTGAAGCTCACCACATCCGACGTTTATGCTGCTTTAGCTGAGCAGAACGTGCAAGTGGCAGCGGGTCGCGTTGGGGCAGCGCCATACAACGATGCTCAAGAAGTTCAGTTTAACCTTGTGACCAAAGGTCGCCTTGAAAGCGTCGGTGAATTTGAAAATGTTGTTCTAAGAGCCAACAGCGATGGTTCAACTGTCTACTTGAAAGATGTTGCTCGTGTTGAACTGGGTAAAAAATTCTACGATGGCAGTGGTAAATTTAGAGGTCAAGATGCTTCAATCGTGACATTGTCACTACAATCGGATGCAAACGCATTAGAAAGTGGTCAGGCGGTGATGGAACTGCTTGATAACTTGAGCGTGAACTTCCCAGAAGGCATGGCGTATGAGGCAAGTTACGACACAACCTTATTCGTAGCTGAGTCTATCAAGGGTGTAGTCAAAACTCTGATTGAAGCGATACTTCTAGTTATCGCCGTTACTTATCTGTTCTTGGGCAGCGCAAGAGCTACCTTAATTCCAGTCGTCGCGATTCCGGTTTCTCTGATCGGTACCTTTGCCATTATGCAGGCCACAGGCTTTACCATTAACACGGTTACCTTGTTTGGCCTGATACTTGCGATCGGTATCGTTGTAGATGATGCCATTTTGGTTATCGAAAACGTTGATACCACAATGGCTAAAGACCCGAGTATGAGTCCACGCAAAGCAACCTTGCTCGCGATGAAAGAGGTAACGGGCCCAATTATTACCTCTACACTTGTGCTACTCGCTGTGTTCCTACCTGTGGCAATGTTGCCAGGTATTACCGGAATCATGTATCGCCAGTTCGCCTTAACTATCTGTATTTCAGTGGTTATCTCGTCCATTAACGCACTGACTTTGTCTCCAGCACTTTGTTCTTTGGTATTGAAGCAAGGCGGTGGCAACACTTCTCGATGGTTCGCTGTGTTTAATAGTGGACTTGATAAAGTGACAACGAAATATGGACAAGTCGCAGGGTTCTTAGTTAAGAAATCGGTGTTGTTAGTTACGTTCTTTTTCGTTGCAGTTGCTGCAGTCACTTTCTTTGCGAAGACGACATCTACTGCGTTCGTCCCTCAGGAAGACAAAGGTATCTTACTGGTTAACGTGCAACTGCCTGATGCGGCTTCGTTGTCAAGAACGGAAGAGGTGACTGAGCAGCTCATCACCATGGTTGAGCAAGAGCCTGGTGTTGATGGAGTAACGGTCGCAAATGGCTTTGCCTTTATGACCGGCGCTGCCGCTTCAAATGGGGCTTCTTTGTTTATCAAACTTCACGACTGGGACGAGCGTAATGCCTTGGAAGGCGATCACTCATCGAATGCGATTGCTCAACGTATCAATGGTCGCGCTGCTACAGAATTACCGCAAGCGGTAGTCTTTGCGATGGGACCACCTGCGGTCCCGGGCATGGGCGCCGCTTCAGGGTTTGAGTTTGTTCTCGAAGATACCTTAGGACGTAGCCGCACTGATTTAGCGATGGTTATGGGACAGGTGATTGAAGAAGCCAACAAGCAGCCTGAGATTGCGTACACTTTCAGTACGTTCCGAGCGAATGTTCCTCATTACTATGTCGATATTGACCGAGAAAAAGCGCAGCAACTCGGCGTGCCGCTCTCAAGTATCTTCCAAACGCTACAGGGTAACTTGGGTTCACTTTACGTCAATGACTTTACCATGTTTGGTAAGAACTTCCGCGTCACCATGCAAGCAGACAGTGAGCACCGAAGTGGTATGGAAGATCTAGAAAGATTCCATGTTCGCAGTGCAAAAGGTGACATGGTGCCATTGAGTACATTGGTAAGTTACGAACAGATTTTTGAACCCGATGTTGCATGGCGCTACAACATGTACCGCAGTGCGATTATTCAGGGCCAACCAGCGCCAGGGTATTCAAGTGGTGATGCGATTGCAGCAATGGAGCGCGTTGCGGCTGACATCTTACCTCATGGTTATCAATACGAATGGACGGGGATGGCCTATCAGGAGGTTCTGGCAGGTAACCAAGCGATATTTGCGTTTGCTCTGGCGTTGATTTTCATCTACCTGTTTATGGTAGCGCAGTATGAAAGTTGGTCTATCCCATTAGCGATCATTCTGGTAGTACCGATAGCCACACTTGGCTCATTCTTAGCGTTAAACTTAACGGGTACGCCACTCAACTTATACGCTCAAATAGGTTTGGTGTTGCTCATAGCGCTTGCTGCGAAGAATGCGATTCTGATTGTTGAGTTTGCCAAAGTGGAGCGAGAGGATAAAGATGTGGCGATTGACCAAGCCGCGGTGCAAGGTGGTAAGTTACGTTTCCGCGCAGTAAACATGACTTCATGGTCGTTTATCTTGGGTATCTTCCCGTTAATATTTGCCGCAGGAGCGGGGCACGTCAGTCAGAACTCATTGGGTATTTCACTCATTGGTGGATTGCTCTGCGTTCTACTGGCGGGCACTTTCTTAATTCCAGGCTTCTATGCCATGGTTCAACGTCAACGAGAAAAAGTCCACGGAGGCAATACCAAGCTGGTACCTCTAGACGACGAGTAATAAAAAAGCCCGCTTCGATGCGGGCTTTCTCGTTTTAAGAGGTTTTAAACTCGGCGACCTCATGATCCATCTCAGTCGCTTGGGCAGAGACCCTGTCGACCTCATTGAGACATTGCTGAGCGGAGTTCATATTGTTTTCTGAAATCGTATTGAGCTCCGTAATTGAATCGCTCACTTGATTCATTACAATTCCTTGCTCTTCGATTGCAGAGGCAATGCGCTCCGAATTCGCTTGGATGTTGGTCATATCGTCAATGATTTGAGTCAAGCTAGCATCGAGCGTATCCGAAGCCGCTAACGTCGCTTGTCCTTGCTCGTTACATTGGTCGATATCTGTCACTACAGCCGACATTTGCGACTGAATATCCGTAACCACTTTAGTAATTTCTTCAGTTGATTGATGCGTTCTACTCGCAAGTGCACGTACTTCATCAGCTACGACCGCAAATCCACGGCCTTGCTCACCCGCACGGGCTGCTTCAATTGCGGCATTCAGTGCGAGTAGGTTGGTTTGCTCCGCAATTTCTTGGATGATGTTTACCGCATCGCCAATTTTGTCGACGTGGTTGTTCAATGAACCAATCGACTGCTGGCTACTGCCAAGCGTATTTGATAATTGACTGATGTTTTCAACGGTTGTTTTCACCACTTTTCGGCCGTTTTCTGCATTCACTGATGCCTGCTGAACACCTTCTACGGCAACTGCAGTACTCTCTGAAATTTCATTGATGGTAGATACCATCTCCTGAACAGACGTTGCCATGGTGGAAGTGTGATCTGCCTGAGTATTGAACTGCTCAATAACACTCTGTAGCTCGTCATGCATGTTGGCGGTACTTTGCGAGAGATCTGCCGATTTACTTTGTGTTCCAGAAATAAGCTGCTCAAGCTTGTCTAGCAAACGGTTAAAGTAGTTACCAATCGCAGCAAGCTCATTGTTACCGTCGAGCTGCGCTCGCAGAGAAACGTTATTTGAACGCGCAATTTCCTGAATAATAGAGAGTAGGCTGGCAACTTGATTATTTATTGAACGAGAGATCTGCCAAATAAACGCAAGAATAATCACGACGACAAGAATACTCACTGCGACTTTGAAATTCGCTAACTGAGCTTTGGTCGCATCAGCTTGGCTTTCGAGTTCACTGGCAAAGCTTTTAAACTGCTCTTCGACGGTATGTGAGAGCGCGCGAGTGTCACCCAAAAGTCCGACGTTGTATTTCAAGCCAATACGCACTTTTTGCTCAATCAAGGCTTTGGCAGAAGAAACTAATGTAGTTGCAGAGCTAGGAACAAGCTCTGTATCGAGCTGACCTTGTTGGACCTTGGAGTTAAATGCAAACAGTTTAACCAGTTGATCGCTATCAAGTGAATCACGAATGTCGTTGAGGGCTTTATTGTATTGACCAAGCAGTTTGTCTTCGTCTTTTAAGCCGTGCTGATTAAACGCATTGACCAAAGCCGTAAATCCATTCTGATAATCGATAATATCAGTGCGTAATTGGCTACTAGAAGGTAAGTCATACTCAGTTAAGATATTGGCTAATTGCGCTTCGGTGGCAAGGAATTTATCCATGTTGCCGTTGAAGCGGTCTAAGTACTTCATATCTTTACGGAGCAAGAAATCTTTTTCGTTGCGTCGTAAGTTGAGAAGGCGTATTTCGAGCTTAGCAACTAAGAGGCTGGCTTGATTGAGTTGGTAGGTGGTTTGAGCGAAATGGGAGGTCGATAAAAGTAGAGATACAACCCCTAAAATGGCTACCGCACCCAATGAATACAGTTTATTCTTGATATTCATGAGATTACCTTAGTCCGTGGTGTCTTAATTAATTATAGGTATTTATGCATGATGGTAGTCCGTAATCATAAATATATCAATTGAAGCAAATCCCTTATTCGTTGAGTTGATTGGCGATAAGTTTATATGGGAATAAATAATATGTTAGAGCTGTTAGACAAATATGATGGGTTGATTTTTGATATGGATGGTACGTTAATTGACACCATGCCCGCGCATTTAAAGGCCTGGCGGTTAACGGCAGAGCATTTTGAGTTTCCTTTTTCTGAGCAGTGGCTGCACAGTTTAGGGGGCATGCCAAGTTATAAAATTGCTTCAGAAATCAACAACAAACATAAAATGACGCTCGATCCTTTTTCTGTATCAAAATATAAAATGGCTGCATTCTCAAGTTTGGAACAGCACGGTGACCCCATCAAGCCAACAAATGACGTTTTAAATCACTTTTATGGTCAGAAAAAGCTCGCGGTCGGAACGGGCAGCCAACGTGAAAGCGCGACAAGACTACTAAAAAACGCAGGGCTTATCGATAAGCTTGATGCCATTGTTACTGCAACAGATGTGGAAAATCACAAACCGAATCCAGACACCTTCTTAAAGGCCGCAGAGCAAATCGGCTTACCGCCAAAAAAATGTATTGTATTTGAAGATACCGAACTGGGTAAGCGTGCGGCGCATTCAGGAGGAATGGATTGCATTATGGTAGAAGGTGACCAACTGGTCTTTTATCCTTGCCGCTGAAGAAAAAAGCCGCTATTTGAGCGGCTTTTTATATGTTACTGATTTAGCATACAGCTTATGCAGACATAGGCACTAGAACTAGGGTACCTAAAATCACGGTAATCAAACCACATATTACTGGTACTGAAGTACGCTTAACAACTTCAAATGGGCTGATTTTAGCCATGCCAGAAGTGGCGACAACCACGCCAGACACTGGGGAGATTGTACGACCTAAGTTAGACGCTTGCAGCATTGGAATGATGAGGAAAGCGGGGTTTAGACCCATTTTCGCAGCAAGGGATGGTGCTAGCTCAACAAACGCATAAAACGGTGCATTACCTGAGCCTGTAGCGATAGCCGCTGCAACGGTTAAGCCCGTTAAGATCAGCATGAGTGCGATACCACCCGCACCGGCTGTTTCTGCCAGGTGGAGTAGGTTATCAATCGCACCGATTGACATCAGACCTTGTGCGAAAACACCTGCCGCAACCAAAAGCATAACAACGCCTTTAAATGCATCAGCCATACCTTGATAGCAAGACTCTAGGTCTTCTAATGTCTCTTTACCTTTGAATCGCTTAGTCACGAAATCCACTAATGCACCGACAAAAATTGATAGCACAACAATTGTGTAGATATCCAGTTTCAAACCAGGAATCGTGCGGCCATTAAATAAGAAAACACCAATGATAGGTAGGAAAGGAAGGATTGCGTAGTAAGAAGGCGATTTTACTTCAATCTCAGATACGTCAACACGTTCCATTGGTGAGTTGTCTTTTTTATCTAGGTACTTGTTCCAGAAAAATGCCGCTGCCGCCATGACTAGAATCGCACAAATAGAGACTGGCAGTACCGTCTGCACTGCAAACACATCAAGATCTAGACCTGATTTTTCCGCCGCAATGACCACATCACCCGATGTAGGAGAAAGAATGATCGCAGCAGGGGAGGCACACACTGCAACCGCAGCAGGACGTGAAATACCCATTGCTGTCATCATCGGGAAAAGCGTTGCCATAAGAAGCACGCCCAGACCCGTAGCCGAGCTTACTGCCAGTGACATTAAACAAGCGACGATGTAAGCCGCAACGAGCAGAACATAAGGAGACTTGATGATGGAAAGAGGTTTCGAAAACTGTTTAACAACCACATTGTTTGCGCCAATGTGCGTCATGTAAGAAGCAAAACCACACAACAACATAATTTGCATACCTAGACCGCCACCTCGGTACTGCAGCATATACTTCACGTATTCGAGTGAATCGGTGACCATATTGCCTGTCGATGTAATTTTTGCAGGCAGTACGGTGTGACCTAACACACCGGTTAACAGCAGTAAAATAATACCTGCGGTTAGAAGTACCCCAGCAGGTTTGTAACCTTTAACAATGAAATAACCTACGGCGACCGTAACGGCCAAACCGATCAATAGCTCCAGCATAGATATCACCCTAATATTGTTGGAATTGTATAAATCTGTTTCAAACTATGAATAGGAATGTACAGAAATCCAAATGCTAGAAGAAGTGCAACTTAAACATCTGATGATCTAGAGCAATAAATTAACAACCACATTAATAGTAGTGAAATATATTGTTTAAATGACGTGCTACTGCTGTTAAATAAATTGACTCGATCTATTGGTTTTAATCAGAGTCATGAAGAAAGTCGATGGTGTGATTGGCTAACTGATGGGGAACTCATACGCGCATGAAAGAGGTTCGGGCAGGGCGAGAAAAAAGCCTTGATACATGTCGATCTCAAGCTGACACATCAAATCATACTGATGCTCTGTTTCTATCCCTTCCACGACGACTTGCGCACCCACTGATTTTGCAAGCTGGATCGATTTGAGCAAAGGGGCTTGTTCTCCATCCAAGTACTTGAGAAGGATTGAACGATCGAGCTTGAGTATTTGCGGTTGAATCTGCAACACACGCTCTTTGGTTGAGGCACTGACACCAAAATCATCTATCGCGACACTAAAACCATTCTCTCGAAGGCGAAGCATTGCAAGCTCCAGATACTCTTGATTTTCACAGTCCAGCTCAATTAACTCCATAACGATTTGTTTATTGTCGAGGTTAAGTGCTTTAATCCGCTGAGCCAACAAACCGTTCTTTAGATCTTCGAGAGACAGCCGCTCGCCAGCAATGGGCAAAACATTGAGGAACAGTTGTTTGTCGCGAAGCGCCGAACGGGAAAAATTACGCAAATGAATAATTCGACTAAGGCGTTCAACGTTGAGTTTATCGACATCAGAATAGAGGTTGGTACCAAAGAATAAATCCGGACGGATGGATTCACCATTTTTTTCACGTATCCGAACTAAAGCTTCGACACCGACCACTTGGCGTGCGATGTTGAAGATAGGTTGAAAAACGCTGGATAAGACAAGGCCGTTGTAGTGGGCGATGTACTGCTTATCATCCGTGATCTCCAAACATTGCTGGAACTGACTTTTGCTCGTGAGGATCATGATACTGCAGACTCCGGTAAATCCTTTTGCCGTATGAGATGGTGCAAACTTTTGCCATAATATTGACATGAGCATAAATCTGTCAACGACTTATTGAGTTTGATATCCATAACTCTTGAGTCGCTTCCATAGAATGAACATTTGGCTTGAAAACGGTAACAGCAAGCTAAAGTCATCGCTCATCAAAAAAGTCTTTGTTTCGTATGTACTTTGACATCAAATGGTATGAAAAGGGTCGGATTAACCACGAGCCAATCGAACGGCCTAATCTAAACAAGGTTGGGGTGTTTTCATAGATTTTTCCATTGTAGAGCCAAAGTAACTTACCCACGTGTAAGTAAAGGCCTGGCAATGGTGGAAGGAAGGTGACGATGTCGAGGTCGCAGCATACGCGGTATGTCTTATGGTTTAACCCGTACTCTCGTTTCATCTGGTAGCCGCCAAACGCAGGTTGCCCGAAGGTAACTACACGTTTTATGGCTTTCGGATAGAGACGCTCAAATGCATCTGCCAGTACACAACCAATCGCTCCGCCTGAAGAGTGTCCAGTAAACGTTACTCTTTTCCCTTGCGCGATTAATGGGTCTAAGATCACCTTTAACTTTTCATACACCGAGTCTCCAAGCTTATCATCTCGATGTTTTGGCATACTTTCTTGAAAAATGAGCGAGTAATACCCCGCGTGAATTGAGTAGTTTAAGCCAAGATCAACGGATGATTTTTTCCATAAGAAAAGGTTAAGCAACCAATCAGGAAAATTGTGTGACCCTTTAATGACGACAATAACTTCATCGTTATCATTTGCCCAAAGCACCCGAATCATGGGTTGACCAAATCGATTTGCCACGACACGTTGACCATTTGGGGCAAAGCCATAACGGGTTTGTCTCAGGACTTTGGAATAAGCCAGATTGCACAATACTGCGTAGCGCTCATATTGATAACGTTTAAGTTTCTTCACATACTTGTTGGATTCGACGACATAACAAGAGTATGGCAGCTAGAAATGAATCCGAGGTTACGATTGCATTAACTCAGTTGTACGACTGAGTAGAGCTGAATGTATTTACGAACCAATTGCTTGTCGGTAGAGCGTTTCAGAGGGTGCGTAAACTTCACATAATAGGGGCTAAGATTAAAGTGTTGTTCGAGCGATCGGGAAAGTTGAGACTCGCTTTCAAACAAACTGATACCTTGGGTTCGATATTCATCAATTTCGTCGGGGAGTTGTCCTGTCCACCAATGGAGCAATTCTCGGCTCTGTTTACTGCGTGTAATCCAGTGATCAGTGAGTAGCAACAGCAAATCATTGGGTTGGACGGCGTAGCCGTACTCTTGCTGCCATTGCGCGATGGTTTTGAATTGTTTGTTGCGACAGGATGTACCAGCACTGACCAAATGGGATGTGAGGATCCAAACCGTGCCAATTTCTGAACTCACTCGATAATGGTGCGGTTGATCATTGGAAGAAGTGGTATCTATCGCTTGATAGTCATAGCTATGGCCAAACTCGTTCAACGTACGTGACAGTCTTCGTGCAAATGCTAACCCTAAATGGTGCTCACTCATGCCACGATTGTGTATCGTTGGGTAGTGCTTTTCACACAGTTTCATACAGTCTACTTGAAACTCGTTCACACTCTGAATTAACACATCCAATAACAAACTTTGCCTCTCCACGATCGCATAACGCGGGCTTACAGTAACATGGTCGAGTTAAGTTCAGTTACACTTAATATCCAAAAAATCACATAGAGAGAGGGGTTTATGTCTAAGATTGAATTTACATCACAACAAAAACAGGCCATGGCGACCACGCTCCAAAGCTATTTAGAGCAAGAGTTAGACGTTGAAATTGGTCAGTTTGACGCAGATTTTATGCTGGACTTTATCATCCAAAAACTCGGCCCTGCCTTTTATAACCAGGGTTTAAAAGACGCACAAGCCGTTATGGAGCGAAAGATGATGGATATCGGCGACGAACTATACGAAATCGAACAAATCAGCGAGTTTTAAACGTCAGTTTAGTTCCTTCAAATTTTTCGAATGACTTCATCAAGGTCAGGGCGTTTCGCGAGTGTAAAGAATGGTAAATAATCTGTTATAGAAAAGAAGCAGGCAGTACTCTGCTGATAAAGAGACTCATTTAAGTTGGAAAGCATACAATGAAATCGGAAGTAAAAAACTATAACCCGATAGCAAGGTCGGTTCATTGGATATCAGCCGTTGTCGTTATTGGCATGTTTGCAGTAGGCCTGTGGATGGTCGATTTGTCTTATTACAGCGAATGGTATCGAACAGCGCCACATTGGCATAAATCGATTGGTATTTTATTAGCAGGATTGACGATATTTCGCTTTATTTGGAAATATGTGACAGCATCACCGAAAGTCGAAGGTTCAGCGATTGAAAAAGCAGGCGCTAAACTCGTTCACCTTGCTATGTATATCGCATTAGCCGTTCTGTTTATTTCTGGTTACTTGATTTCAACTGAAGATGGTCGTGGCATCGATGTCTTCAATTGGTTTACCGTCCCAGGTGCAGGGGCTCTGTTTGAAAATCAAGCAGATACCGCAGGGTTGATTCATTTCTACGCTGCTTGGGCACTCATTCTGATGGCTGGTGCGCACGCGCTTGCCGCACTGAAACATCACTTTATTAATAAAGACAACACGCTACGCAAAATGATAGGAGCTTCAAAATGAAAAAAACGTTAATTGCTACAGGAATGGCTTTGGTGATGGCATTACCATTTGGCGCCAGCGCAGCGGATTACGTGATCGATACTAAAGGCGCTCACGCGTCTGTTAACTTCAAAGTGAGCCACCTGGGTTACAGCTTTATTCAGGGTCGTTTCAATAACTTTGATGGCCAATTTTCTTATGACCCAGCGAACGTTGCAGCTTCAAAAGTATCAGTAAATGTCGATACTCGCAGCCTAGACTCAAACCACGCAGAGCGTGATAAGCATATCCGTAGCGCAGACTTTATTGACGCTTCTAAGTTCTCTACCGCGACCTTTACCAGTACAAGCGTTGAAGATAAAGGCGATGGTAAGCTTGCTGTTAATGGAGAACTGAACCTTCACGGCGTGACCAAACCAATCACTATTGACGCGGAGTTCATTGGTGCAGGTCAAGACCCTTGGGGTGGTGAGCGTGCTGGTTTTTACGGAACGACACGTCTAGAGCTTGCTGATTTCAACATCGCGGTAATGGGTGCATCTAGCTACGTTGACATGGAACTTCATGTTGAAGGCATCAAAAAGTAAGCCTTAGACCAAAAAAAGGAAAGCCCTTAACTTTCGTTAAGGGCTTTTTTGATCAAGCGACTTATTTCCTGACCAAATTTCTAGCGTCACTGACGTTATTTTTATTATGCGGTTTCTAGCTCTTGCTCTACTAACGTGACACGGTCACCATATACTTTGCGTAGAGCATGTAATACGTTTTCTCGGCTTACCACGCCAACGAATGTGCCATTTTCAATCACAGGAAGGGTATGTGGCTTACTTACTTTCATGCTTTTTGCACGCTCTTCTAATGACAGTGTCGTAAATTGGGTAGCAATACCCATGCTTGTTGTTGGATACAACTGCTCCTTATCGATGCACAAGAACTCAGCGATATCGACCAACTTGTCTTTTGCATCAATCGCCACGACATCGCGCGACATCAAATCAACAACCTTTTGATCTTGTGTTGGGATGTAGTCTTGACACCAAAGATCAACCATCACGTCATGCGCAGAGAAGAAACCGACCAAACGACCTTCAACATCGACGACAGGTGCACTGATTAAGTGGTTATCAAGTAGCGTGTCGATCGCGGCTGGTGTTGTCATTTCAGCGCTTAGCGTAATAGGTGAGTGGTTCATGATGTCTTTAGCAATAAGTGTAGAGTTCATAGTGGTTTCCTTAACTGACGCGATATTTGTAGTGGTAGTGATTGAAGCGATTTCCGTAGCTTTTAATTGTGGTCGACGATAGATAGACCAGTTTGCGAGTCCGACCAAGACGGCGCCACCAACGATATTGCCTAAAGTGACTGGTATAAGGTTTGCAGTAACAAACTGATAGATGTTCAAATCGGCGTATTGTGTTGATGCCATTCCAACTTGTGACCAGAATGATTCCGGAGCGAAGCTGTGGATCACAATGCCAAGGGGCACCATAAACATGTTCGCGACACAGTGCTCAAAGCCACTTGATACGAACATGGCAACAGGCATGATGGTCATTGCGGCTTTAGTTAACGCGTTGGCGCTGCTAAACGTTAGCCAGATAGCCAAACAAACCAATAGGTTACATAAAACCCCTAGAGCAAACGCCTGAACAGGTGTGTGATGGAGTTTATGCTGGGCAATGTTTAATGCATTAAGTCCCCATTGACCATGGTCCATCTGATACAAGCCGGCTGCAGAGACGATGGTGAGCAAAATCATGGCACCAATGAAGTTTCCCAGGTAAACCTTGCCCCAAATCGACAACATTTTTCCAAAACTTATCTGCTTATTTGCCCATGAAATACTCGACAAAACAGAGCTGGTAAATAGCTCGCCACCACAAATTACAATCAGGATCAGCCCCATGCTGAATGCTAATCCCCCCGCTAGACGGCTGAGTCCCCATCCAGCGTCACTACTGCCTGTTGTCACCGTAATGTAGAAAAGAAAAGCTAAGCCGATAAAGGCACCTGCCATAATGGCAAGGCTAAGAGTCATTCCGCTACTTTTCTTCGCTTTACTGAGTGCGAACTTTTCCGCTTCAGCCATCATTTCTGATGGTGAAAAGTATTGGGTATTGGTTTGTGCTTGTGTCATAGCCACTCCCCGGTGAAATTCATAATTACCTCCTGTGTTGGCAGCGGTGAAATCGTCGCTGCCAATTCAGATTAGGGGGATGAGGTGTAGAGGTAAAATTGATAATTTTTAAAATCTTTATCAAAAATATTGATATGGATAGAAGAGGGCGTAGAATGAAACGGCTTGCGTATTTAGTAATAAAAAATGCGATACATTTGGCTAGGTAAATGAGAATAAAAACAAGGAAAGAGGTGGAATGCGTTACTCACTAAAACAACTTGCTGTATTTGACGCGGTTGCAGACACCGGTAGTGTGAGTTTAGCAGCGGATAAGCTTTCGTTAACTCAATCAGCAACAAGTATGTCTCTGTCGCAGCTTGAGAAAATGCTAGGTAGACCTTTGTTCGAAAGGCAAGGTAAGCAGATGGCATTAACCCACTGGGGAATGTGGCTAAGACCTAAAGCAAAGCGCTTATTACAAGATGCTCAGCAGATAGAAATGGGGTTCTACGAGCAACATTTGCTCAGTGGCCACATTAAACTGGGGGCCAGTCAGACCCCGGCAGAACATCTGGTACCAGACCTTATCAGTATTATTGATAATTCGTTCCCAGAGATGCGCATCTCACTTAAAGTTAAAAGTACAGACAGCGTGATTCAGGGTGTTCTCGATTACAAATACGATCTAGGAATCATTGAAGGGCGTTGTGATGACAACCGACTGCACCAAGAAGTGTGGTGTCGTGACCACTTAACCGTCGTTGCAGCGGCTCACCACCCCTTTGCGCTGCAAGATAAGGTCAGCTTGGCACAATTGGAACAAGCTCGTTGGGTACTTCGAGAGCACGGGAGCGGTACTCGCAAAATTTTTGATAGCTCCATTCACCATTTAATCGAGGATCTCGATGTTTGGCGAGAATACGAGCACGTACCAGTACTGCGGAGTATGGTTGAACACGGGCAGTACTTGACGTGTCTGCCTTATCTGGATGTCGAGCGATTTATCGACAGCGGTCAATTGGTGGCTTTAAACGTGCCAGACCTTAATATGGAAAGAACACTTTCCTTTATTTGGCGAGCGGACATGGTCGATAACCCGCTGGTCGAGTGTATTAAACGTGAAGGGCTTAGGATGATGAAAGGCAAGCCGTCAGTCCTCTAACGCTAAAATTAGTATTTACCAAATCTGTTGAAATATCGATTGCATCACGGATATATGATCATTAATTCATTTTGTTACCTTAAATATGTGATCTCTAGCATGTAGATTCCTATCAAATCTACTTAATATGCCATCTTGTTCTTTTGATGTGTCAAAGCACACGTAATGAGGCGGTATGAGCACACTAGTCGCGATTGCAATAACAACAGGTATTCTTTCTGGTTTATGGGGATGGATTGCCATCTCACTTGGCCTTCTCTCATGGGCTGGGTTCTTAGGGTGTACCAGTTACTTTGCGTCACCAAACAGCGGGCTTAAAGGGCTCGGTGAAAGCTTGGTGACAAACATGACAGGCGTTTTTTGGGCAATGGTGATCATCCATGCTTCGCAATTCGCTTCGATTGAAATCTTGGGCTATGTGATCACAGCTGTTGTTGCGTTCCTGATGTGTATCCAAGCTAAACAGCGTTTGCTAGGTTACATCCCAGGCACATTTATTGGTTGTTGTGCGACATTTGCTGCTAATGGTGATTGGAAACTTGTTATCCCTTCGCTCATTCTGGGAGGCATCTTCGGTTACCTGATGAAAGCAAGTGGCCTTTGGCTGCACCAAAAGCTCAACCAAACGCGATCAAGTTCAGAGCTTCAGCCAAGAACTTAATTGTGTGTCCAAATCCTTTCCTGAGGGATTTGGTCAACCCCCGATTGATTTGTATCCAAATAGATACGAGGCATTGATGTTTATCATCAATGCCTCTTTTTTATGTGTTGCCATTAGCCATAGTAACAACGCGTTTCAGTGTCCAGCGCAGTAGCAATGGAATACATTCATTATCTCTCTCTTCGCAATACGAGACTATCGCGAGCGCTAAGTCGGGTTTAGCGAACTTCTTCAGCACCTTAGCGACCACTTTTTTGGCAGGAATCGGGTGCTCTAGCGGAATTCTAACCATCTCCTTGAAGAAAGGTTCAAATCCGTTGTTATAGAGGTAGTGCTCGATGTCCCTATCCGGCAATTCCGTTAGGCGATGACGTTCTTGATCGTGTCCAAGCTGAGCTCTAACCGCCGCAGAATACTTTTTGCCCGCAGCGTCTCCATCGGTGACGACATGCCAGTCAATACCAAAGGCTTTTGCGACTTTTAGCAATGATTTGAGCCCTGACTGGGCAAACTCTATGATCTGTACACCTTCCGCTGCTAAGTTGTAACCACACTGGTTGGCCAACTCGTTAAACAACCAAACTTCGGTTTCACCTTCAACCAACAACCAGCAGCGAGCAAACAACGCCCCCGAGCGGTGGAAACGAATGTGAAAACCTATTCGGCGTAGTTCGTCGCGGCTTAATCCTTGATTAGGCAAATACGTGGTAATGGTACGGTCAGATTGGCGTACTAACCGGCGGATTGAATTGAGCGGAACCTGTCCAAGCAAGTCACCACTGTTTGTGGTGAGTATTTTTTGCATCGGCAGCAGTTGAAGCAGACTCCAGGCTCGCGCAAGGTGAGTGGGGTGAAGACGTCCTTCTGGATCTTCAATAATCAGTAAGGGCCGAGCACAGCGTCTAAGCTGGTTCGGTCCTTTCGCTTGCAAATAGGCATTTAACAAGCCCATAAACAAAAGTCGTGTTTGTTTGTCGTTCTCCTCCACAACTTGAGAGAGTCTTTTGTTACTCGGTGAGGAGTTAAAGAAAATACCGTCACGTTGTTTGCGCAAATTCTTGCGTGAATTAGATTTAAACGAAAAGTAGTGATCCACCAATACGCCCATCGAGTTCAAACTGCTTTTCATCTCACCTTTATTAACATGGCCAGGGACGGCCATCAAGCGTCTGCAGGTGTTGTTAATCCGCTTTTCAATCCGAGAATTGGAGTCGTTATTTAATGTAATTGGGCGTTCAAATCGCCGTGAGTCTTTTAAGCGAATGACAGGGTGCAACGACATGAGCTCTTGTGCTAGCTTTTCCGAATGATGAAGCGGCATCGGATTACCTTGATCATCAAGAAACGCGTAGCGAGTGGTGATGTCATAGCCGTCGCGACTCGCACTCAGGCGGTAGATTATCTTATTAACCCCTTGCTGATCTTTTATCCAGATCGGTTTAATTTTCCGGTACCGACCAGATTGCATTTCGTTCTTATCGTTGGAAACTAAACTGAGGACGATTTGTAAGTGCTGTGTCTGCGGGTGAGCAATTGAATAATCGACGTGGAAATCTGTCATCTCAAATTGGTAAGGAACGCCTTCGGCAGGCAACGCGACGGAGAGGGCATCGAGAAGAGATGACTTGCCCCAAGTGTTCTCACCGATCAAGGTCGTAAGCTCATCAAACGCAATAGACAAACGTTTGATACCTCTAAAACCCGAAATCTCGATCCGTTCTAGCAGCATGTAGTTACTCCGTATGAGCTACTTGTACTCTAAGCATAATAGAAAACTATCGAATAAGCAGAAGGTTAGCTCACAAACTCGATTTAGATATGAAACAGCACTCTCGTTTTGCTTCAGATCCAAATCATACAAATCGATGTATAAAATAAGTGGGTTGCAAGAAAAGTGTGAAAGTTAATGAATTTGTCATCTTGGTTGCGTTACGATGTAGGGGTAAAAGAGAGAATGAAACATGATGAATAAAAACAACAAGCCAGCGAAGATTAAACTGGCACACATTAACGATACCCACTCCTATTTCGAACCGACATCTTTGCAGTTATCAATCGATGTCGAACAACAACCTATTCAGCCGTATGTTAGCGCTGGCGGATTCGCGCGGATTGCTACCCGCAAAAATCAACTTGCTCAGATTGCCAACGACAACGATCAGAGCTTTATCTTCTTGCATGCAGGTGATTGTTTTCAAGGGACGTTGTACTTCTCTTTGTTTAAGGGAGAAGCGAACTCAACCATGTTAAATACACTCAACATTGATGCAATGGCACTGGGCAATCATGAGTTAGATATGGGTAACGAGCCAGTTGCTCAGTTTGCTCAGCAGATAGAATTCCCATTACTAGCAGGTAACTGGGACCTGTCTAACGAAGACGCTGATAAAAAACTTAGGCTAAGTGAAAGCGACAAAGTGATCAGTTATGACCCTAGCAAGCAGGCCGCCCAATGGATAGTCAAAGAGGCGCAAGGCGAACCAATCGCGATTTTCTCGCTTGCTCTGGATAAAATGGCTGACATATCGAATCCAGATCCAGACACACCATTTATTAATTCCGTCACTACAGCGGTGAACACCGTTGCTGAGATTCATTCTGCGGGAATAAACAAAATAATTCTTCTGAGCCATATGGGCTACGAAGCGGATCTAGAAATGGCTGAAAAAGTCGATGGCATAAGTGTGATTGTAGGTGGACACAGTCATCGTCTACAAGGCGATTTTTCTAGCCTAGGCCTTAAAGAGGATGACCCATATGGATTGGAAATCAATGGCACTCGAGTTGTACAAGCAGGGTACCATGCGCTAAGCATGGGACACTGTGACATAGAGTTTTCAGCCGATGGTAAAATTGTCGCTTTCGAAGGAAAGAATGAACTTCTGCTCGGACGCAGGCTATTTATCGATGCCAGCATGACAGAAGCTCGAAATGATGACTTTTATGCTAAAGCTCGTCACTTTATTGATTCTCATCCAAATGTCTACGTGTGTAAGAAAGATAAACAGGTGCAGCAGATTTTGCTTGAGCGCTATACGAACCAAGTTAGAACGCTACAACGTCACTTTATTGCAACCGCAAACCAAACACTCCGACATGTTCGCGTACCTGATGAACAGGGCCCCAGCATGCTTGCGCCATTGGTGGCGGAATCGTTCGCTTATTGCATGAATCAAATCGGCCACCAAGTTGAGTTTGCCATTCACAATGCAGGTGGAGTAAGAACTTCAATCAATGCCGGTGACATTTCCGTTGCCGATATTGCCGGAAGGCTGCTTCCTTTTGCCGTACCTATAGGTGTTTACCAATTAAGCGGCAACGACATTGCCGCAGCTCTTGAAGGTGCGATCAATAACGCTTTGAACAATGGTGTTGAAGGGACAGGTGATGGCTCCTATCCATACACTTACAACCTCAGCTTCGACTATTCGTATGATTCACCTGCGGGCCAACGCATCAAAAACCTGATGATCTATAACGATGAGCAAGGCTGGCAACCTGTTGATAATGAAAAGATATATACGGGTTCATCTTCTGCTTACACGATGAAAGGCAAAGAAGGTTATGAGGCGATGTCTAACATGAAAGGTGAGGGCATCGTGACGACTCAATCGATGGCTGACTGTTTCATTACACTGCTCAAAGATAAACCTGATGTCATCAATCGAACACCACTCCCCAAGCCCTCAATTGGCTGGCATAAAGGTTGCTAATCTATTCCTGGTATTTATACGGTAACTCGGGGGAGTTATGTGGAAAGATTGGATTGATGTGGCCGTCGTTATAAGTTGGGTAGGCGTTTGGTCGGCACTGGTATACTTTATTCCTATGACTGGCGTTTAACCTAATTAAGCGTAATTAATAAAAAGGGGCAATTATTTGCTCCTTTTTTGATTTTTTTGCTAGACGAGAAATGACGACAGGAATACAATCCGCGCTGTTTGGGGAGTAGTCGCCTCTGGTTTACTTATCGTCATCTCGTTAGACCTCATGTCTATCCGGTAAGTATAAGTGCAAGCACAACGCTGCATTTCGACGAGACCAACGTAATCAAATGTGCCGTACCTTATTTCAAAGGTATGGGTTGGTTTGTTTGCGGTTGGATCGTCACTTTTACATTCTCGATCCCTCCGCCTCTGGAGGAAACATGACCCCTTCTACTTATCTTGGCTTTGGCGTGTTAACGCTAACTATGGTTGCGCTTGATATCTGGCAAACTCGTGGTGGTAAAGTCACCATCAAGAAAGCCGCTGTATGGAGCGTATTTTGGTTTTTGCTGGCTTTCCTATTTGCAGGCAGCATTTACCTCTTCTGGGACTTTTACGCGCCAGGCAGTGACTATAACGCTGAAAAAGCCACGGTTTCATTCCTTACCGGCTATTTGCTAGAGAAATCGCTAAGTGTCGATAACTTGTTTGTTTTCGCGATAATCTTCCATCAATACATGGTGCCAGAGCACCTGCGGCCGCGTGCTTTATTGTGGGGGGTAATTGGTGCACTGTTTCTCCGCGCGATTATGATTGCGGTTGGCGCACAATTGCTCGCTCAATACCATTGGTTGCTTTATGTGTTCGCGCTGTTCCTGATTTGGACGGGCATTCAGCTAGCACGAGATAAAGGCGAAGATGAGATCAATCCACTCCCTGAAAAACTGCTACGTAAGTTTGCCCATGTCACGGATGATTTTCGTGGCAATGCACTGAGTGTGGTTGAACACGGTAAGCGCGTTCTTACACCGATGGCGATCGTAATTGGCGTCATTGCGTTTATGGACGTGATGTTTGCGCTAGATTCGATTCCTGCAATTTTCGCAGTCACTAGAGAGCCATTTCTAGTGTTGGCAGCAAACGTGTTTGCACTGCTTGGCTTACGTTCTTTGTACTTTGTATTACAGGGGATGATGGATAAGTTTATCTATCTCAAACCAGCGTTATCATTCATCATGGTTTTCATTGGTATAAAAATGATGCTGGTGGGTTCGGAGTGGGAGATACCAACGCCAGTCTCCTTACTCGTGCTGCTGATTACCATGACAGTCGCTGTTATAGCGTCGATCATCAAAAAGCGTAGGGAAGCGGACCAAACAGTGATAACCGCTAGTAAATAAAGTAATTAACTTACCTATCAATGCCCGTATGTTTGAACAAATGTTTGTAAAATATTTGTGATCTACCTACGGGTATTTTTGTTGGCGAAATAAATATATGCACAAGTATCGCATATCTAATCAAAAAGAAGCCATCTTTGTGAATAAACAGAAAAGTGCTGTGTTATCAAATTGTTCCATTAGAAAATATAATCCGAAAGTCGAAAGATTTTCATTTTTTGAGCCTAAAATTATTGCTTATTATTGCTCCATCGAAACGAATTAAACGATTTATAGAGAGGCAATCATGGCACAAGCAATGCAGATCGGCACTATTAACGCTCCTATCTCTATGGATAAAAAAACCTACGCGGTTTCTTTCAAAGGATTGATTGCACACCTATTAGATATTCTTTTCACCGATAATTCACCACGCGCTTACTACGCGAATGATTTATCAGGTCACATGCAAAAGGATATCGGTATTTACCGTTAATCTAGTAGATTAAATCTTAAAAAGCGCTGGCAATCATGCTGGCGCTTTTTTTTGCCTGTGAAATGTAAACTCACTCCTAACGGTCATATAAGTATCAATGAATTTGGAGCTTACTATGAACTCACTTTTGGCAGTCTCAGTCGTTTCCAGCTTATCGGCTGGGCAAATATGGACACATGAAGGACAACCAGCGCAGGTTGTTGAGTTGTTTACGTCCGAAGGCTGTTCCAGTTGTCCGCCTGCCGATCGCTACCTTTCAAAATTTGAACACAACGACACGTTGTGGAAAGAGATAATTCCCGTCTCTTATCATGTCGATTATTGGGATCACTTAGGTTGGAAGGACAAGTATGCCAAGCCAGAGTACAGTCAGCTTCAGCGCCTTTACTACGCCTATGATCTGGTAGGAAGTGTGTACACCCCGGGTTTTGTCGTAGATGGAAAAGAATGGCGAGGTTTCTTTAACTGGGTTAAGCGAGATCTACCAGATATGGAGAAGCGCCCAGCCAAACAACTGCAATTAGTACGAAAAGGCAATCAATTTAAACTGACTTTTGAGCAACAAGGAAATTTTGATGCGACGATCGTATTTCTTTCCAATAACCGATATTCACAAATCAAGCGCGGAGAAAATCGAGGCCGTTCACTTGAGCACGACTTTATAGCTCGCGAGAGAATGCAGGGCAGAGCCAGCGACGGTACTTGGCAATTTAATTTGAATCTACCGTTAGAAGAAATTGATGCTGTTGTTGCGTGGGTGACAAAACCTGGAGAATTCGAACGTATTCAAACCGTGGCGGGGAACATTGAATAAATGAAACAGCGGCCATTGTTTGGCCGCTGTTTTGGCTCAGCTCATCGCGGCTGCGTAAGCGGTAACAAATGCATTTTCTTGATACTGTTTAAGCCCAGTCTCCTTAAACTCGATTGTTAACGGGTTCTTTTTCAAACCGGCCTTAATCGCGTTTGGAGAGAGCAGCTCCGCGTCAAAATCTTCGATTAACTGGATGGCTGCTTCTAGCTTGAAACCAACCGCGCCACCAGCAAATTTACCTTTAGTTTGACGCTGACGAATGACGACTCGCTCGACCTTGTAGTCTTGCATGAGTTTCTTAAACTCGAACTGAAATTGACGGACTTGATTCGCATCATTTGCATCAGAAATACTGATTTTTCCAACCCGACAGTCTGGTAAATGCACCACACCGGATTCACTTGTCAGTAGGCAAACGACCGCATCGTTGCCTTTAAGCTCAACACCACAAACTTTCATAGTGGATCTCTATCATTTAACATCGCGTTAGTATAACAGGCTTGGCCTCGTAAGCTGTTTATAAGTGCAAATTATCCTTTGAATCTTGTTACTTTGCCTAAAGAGTGTTCTATTAGTAACTTAAAACTATGTTAATGGAGTAACGATATGTGCCGCTGGTTAGCGTATCAAGGAGAACCGATTTATATAGATGAACTGGTTTATGAGCCAGAACATTCGTTAATTCATCAAAGCCTAGAAGCTCGCAAAGCGGTAACACGCGTCAATGCCGATGGGTTTGGCTTAGGTTGGTATACCGAGCGCGATACACCAGGCCAATTCCATGAAGTTTTGCCCGCATGGGGGGATGAAAATCTACGATCACTTGCGCACCATATCCGTTCCCACCGATTCATGGCTCACGTTCGTTCATCAACAGGTACACAAGTTTCGCGATCCAATTGCCATCCATTCATTATCGAGAACTGGATGTTTCTCCATAATGGACAAATCGGCGAGTTTGACAAGGTTAAATTTGAGTTAGAGCGAGAGTTACCTGAAGACTTGTACCTACAACGTAGGGGAACGACGGACAGTGAACTCATTTTTCTACTCTCTCTACTTTACGGCTTAAAGCAAGATCCTGTTCGTGCGTTAGAAAAGACGCTGGACAAGATTACGTCTGTTTTGAAATCCAAACAGGCAGAGGAGCCTTTTAAGGCGTCGATCTGTGTATCTGATGGCGAAAGCTTTTGGGTAGTCAGATACAGTTCAGACAACGAACCACCAACGATCTTCATAAACAGCAAAGGATCGAATGTTGTTGTAGCATCAGAACCACTAAATGGTTGTACTGGTTGGAAGAGAATTTCACCCCAATCCATAACTCATATCGGTTGTGAGGGCTTAAAACACTATTCCCTAACAAATACTTAACGGTGCGCATGGCAGTTTAAATACAGTAGCTTTGCGTTTTAAGTACACCAAGATGTCAATGAAGTGTGATCGAATGCATAAAATCTATCTTTCAATAATTGACCTCAATCTAACTTGAGGTTTTAGCCTTATCTCCAGTTCACGGAGATATAAACAAGGAAAAACATCATGTTAGAAGAACTACTCGAACGCGCGCAGCAATACGATATTGATACTGCAAGCTTTGGCAACACAAACCACTTACCTATGGCGTTAATTGCGCTCGATAAACTCGGTGCTGATGAAAACCAGTTAGACGACTATTTTTCTCACTACGCCAGTCACTTAGTGCCACTTTCAAACCTAACACCTACAGCAGAGTTTGACTGGCGTGATCATTTAGGCGAAACACAACGCTTTAATGACTACCTAAACTATTTCGAAACTTGCATTCACAACGTCGGTGTTCAACAAACGCTTACCAACCATATCGACCCGCTTATTCTAGGTTGTGGCGCAGCGGCATTTCACGCGTTAATTCGCCTCAGTTACGGAATACAATCAAACAATAGTAAAGAAGTCGCGTTTGGCCTTGCTTTTCTGGCCTCCCACTATTTCCCGGTCGAAACACCACAACCTTCAGATCTTAACCTGAAGCAGATCGTCGATCTTGCATTGACGAGTATGGCCGATAAAGACATAGAGGGGCGTTTGATCTCGGGTAGGATGAAATCCGTTTGCACAGAGAAGAATTTTTCGTCGATTAATCTAACACCTAAGACACTAGATTTAAAAACGCTAAGTGAGAGCGTCGCGCAGTTGTATTTGCAAACTAACGACTTCACGGTTTTGCATGCCGTCACAAGCTGTCATGCACTAAGGTATGTTTTACCTTACGTGAACCAGCAAACGAGAGCGTTACGGCACTATTGGAGCAGTGTGCTGGTGGCCGTACTGTCAGTATCTAACCTCAAACTTGACTTAAGCAAAACCTCACAACAGGTGGCTACAGCCCCAACGGATTTAGCATCTGTGTTGGAGAGTAAAGATAGCCATGTCATTAAGTTGGTATGGAGCTGTTTAGATGAGTACCAGCACTATGGATTAGCGGTACACTTAGACATCATTGGTCAGTTGCTGAGTGAGGAAAGCTAGCATGAATATCTACAATGTATACTTTTCAGCAAATGAGAACATCACTCGCGAAGAAATAGAACTGATGACGACAGAGTACATCAAAGAGTTAAAAAATCGAAAGCTAATCTCCAGCGCGAGCTTGCAGAAGCTAGTTGATAAAGCAAATTTCTCAGAAATTCCTGACTACCATTTGGCCGTATTCTTTAAGGACCAAAACGACATGGAGCAGTCTTTTAAGCAGGTGAGGGCGCAATTACTCAATACCTATCCGCACAATGTACTAATGAAATCGGTGTCGGAGTTTAAGGTGAGTTTCAGTCAAGCCCTATGAGCAGAGACAAAAAAGGCGCTGTAAAGCGCCTTTTTTGTTCGATACGGGATTACTTCTTACGGCAGTATTCCGCGATAACGTACATAGATTGACCGCCGTTTGCTTTACCAGACACAAGCTTAGGATCGTCGCCAATGCTGATGCCACGGATAACCGTACCTTGCTTGATAACTTGGTTAGTGCCTTTCACTGGAAGGTCTTTAATCACCGTTACGTCGTCACCTTTTTTAAGTTCAACGCCGTTGCAATCGAATGGTTTGTCGTCAGCAGACATGCCAGTCATCGCCCAGTTCATGGTTTCTTCTTCCATGTACATCATGTCTAGAGCATCTTGAGCCCAGCTTTCTGTATTTAGACGAGTAAGTTGACGCCAAGCAGTAACTTGTACGCCAGCGACTTGGCTCCACATGCTGTCATTAAGACAACGCCAGTGGTTGATGTCTTTTGGTTCGTCGATTTCACCTAGACACTTGTCACATACCATGATGCCGTAATCAACTGTCACGTGGCTGTGAGGTGGCACTGCGTAAGCGGTAAGAGGCGCATCACTCGCACATAGTTCACATTTAGATTGGCAACGTTCTAGCATTGTAGCTTCAGAAGACATAGTAGACTCACATAGTTAGGTGTTAATAACGGCGGGTATTATGCACTTTATCCACGGAAAAGAAAGGGGCATCCGGTAAAGCAAAGGTTTTAGTTTCGAAAACTGACAAAAGTCTTACCTTTGTTATAAAGCCAACCACATAGTCCTATATTTCAATAACCTATACATCGTGACAATGTCACATAATAACGATTTATTTACCTTGTTAGACACAATTGGCATAATCACAAAAGTTAATATACCGATTTAATAGGTTACACATTGGAATTACTCTCTATCGACTTTCTTGGTAAGCCGTTACGCCTAGAAGGTTCAATGGCTGGATGGCAACAACTTTTTTGGGACAATCAAGTTGTCTCTCAGATAAACGCAGATTCAGAGCGCGGACAAGAAAGCGTCCATCAGTTCACTTTACTTCAGGGTGAGAATGAACTCGATTGTCAGCTCAACGTTGAACTCTGCTGGCAACCATTTGCCTTAAATTACACCGCGACTTTAAATGGCCAAACGCTGGCAGAAGGTCAGCGTGACACCAAAGACATTGAACGGCAAACACCACATACGCCGCCAAAAGCAGAAAAACGATTTAGCTTAATTGGTTTGGTATCGTTGGGGATGAAAGCACTCAAGAGTGCTAAAGTGATCAAAGTTGTCCTCGCTTCTGCAAGTTTGGCGGCATACTCCTGGCTCTTTTCGTTTCAGTTCGCCTTGTCTCTCATTGCTTGCTTGGTGTTTCATGAATATGGGCATGTTAGGGCGATGAAGTACTTCGGCATGAAAACCAAAGGTATCTACTTAGTGCCGTTTCTTGGTGGTCTCGCGCTGAGTGATGAGAAAATCAATACTCGATGGCAAGATGTGGTGATTTCAATCATGGGTCCAATGTTTGGATTTATCTTGTCACTGCTCCTTATGGTGGTGTATTGGCTAACGGGCGAAATGTTTTTCGCCGGTCTCGCGGTGTTTAATGCCTTCCTCAACCTGTTCAATCTATTACCAATCTTGCCTCTCGATGGCGGTCACGTGCTTAAAAGCATTAGTTTCTCTATGAATAGTATTGCTGGGATTGGCCTGTGCACAGCCGCGGCAATTGGTGGGGTGGTACTAAGTTACTCATTAGGTCTGACTTTGTTTGGCTTTCTGCTCATCGCTGGTACGTTAGAAATAGTTATTGAGTGGCGTACTCGCCATCACAGCCACTTGTTACCATTGGATCGATATGGACAAATCATTTCTGCCATTTGGTATTTCGCCCTCGTCGCAGGGCTTATCAGTATCATTTGGTACTTCGCAGGAACGGGCGATCAACTGCTGCAGTTACCGTTACTGATACTCGGAACCTAAAAAGAAGGGAGCAATTCGCTCCCTTCTTTTTTATGAACAATTTGGCTTCGCAGCGCCACTAGTAGGTAAGGTACGTATCTTGCCATTAAGATCTTGGATACGGGTACGGTGCGAGGGGTGAGTAGACAGTAGCTCTGGCGGCTGACTGCCACCGGAAGCCGCTGCCATATTTTTCCACAAACTAATACTTTCATTTGGGTTAAACCCGGCTTTCGCCATAAGCTCTAAGCCTACCATGTCGGCTTCAGACTCTTGAGTTCGGCCATAAGGAAGTAACACGCCATATTGAACGCCGAGCCCTAGTGCAGCCATGGTAGCTTGACGGTACTGGGCATATTCTGACGCCCCTAAAGCGACGCTGGTAATTTGCAAGCCCGTATTAGCGAGTTGCGATTGAGATAAGCGCTCGTTGCTGTGATCTGCCAGTACGTGTGCGATTTCGTGACCAATCACAGTCGCGAGCTGATCTTGATTTTTAGCCACTTTAAGCAGCCCTGTGTAAACACCAATTTTTCCGCCTGGGAGTGCAAACGCGTTAACTTGGTCACTCTCGAAAACCACCACTTCCCATTCACTAAATCCTGCTTGCTTAGGGACATACTGAGTAACACTTTTGGCAACACACTGAACGTAAGCGTTTGTGCGCTTGTCCTGACTGACTTTCTGCTGTTTCTTCATTTGCTCGAAAGACTGCGCACCAAGAGAACTCATATCTTGATCAGAGAAGAGCAGCAACTGATTTCGCCCTGTCGGTGATGAGCTGCATGCAGCCAAAGACATCGCCGACAACAGTAATGAAAATTTTAGGACATTTCGCATTGAATTCTCCGTTTCAACCACAATATTTGGCTAATGATAACATTAGGTTACAATATCTCTACCCAAACAATTCGGAAATGAATATGACCATCTGGAAACGTAGCATCGATTTAGAGCGTTTAAATGCGACGTCAAAAAACACCCTAATCGACCACCTAAATATAGTTTACACCGCGTTCGGTGACGACTTCATCGAAGCAAACATGCCAGTATGTCACTTCACTCACCAGCCATTGGGTATGTTACACGGCGGGGCATCTGTCGTACTGGCTGAGACATTAGGATCGGTTGCGGCCAACTTTTGTGTCGACAAAGAGAGCTACTGCGTAGGGCTAGATATCAACGCCAACCACGTCCGCTCTATGCGAGAGGGTCAAGTTATCGGTAGAGCGACACCAATCCATTTAGGCGTATCGACTCAAGTTTGGCAGATCAACATAACTGACGAGCGCGAAAGATTGGTTTGTACCAGTCGCTTGACCATCGCAGTTAAACGTAAACGAAATGCAAAACAGTCAATAAAGGCAGATTAACGTGGTCGTTGAGTTTAAAAGCGGAAAAATCATCGTTACGCCACATGAAATTGTCGTCAAGCTATTAGGCGAACACAGAGTCACTCTGCAGGCACACATTGACGCGATTCAATTGATTGGCCGTGGAGCTAATGTTATTGCGGCTAATGGCAGCGAAACCAAGTGGTCATTAAAACTTGATTCAGAGCAACAGCTTATAGACATCAGCAAAGAAGCCGGATTAGACATCCAATAGTCACTATTTATACTTGATTCTTGCCATCAAATAGGGAAACTAGCACTAACATCTTTTTAGTGAGATTTCCCCTTTATGAGCAGTCCACGACTTCGTGTTCAATTTGAAACCTTATTTGAGCATTACAAAGGCCAAGATTGTGGCGTACAGCTAGAAGAAATTACCGAGGTGCTTTTTTGTACCCGACGTAATGCCCGCATAGTACTCAATAAAATGGAAGAGGAGGGCTGGATCGAATGGCATCCTTCTCCCGGTCGTGGAAAGCTATCGCAATTAAACTTTAAACGCAGCCGCGCCGATGTAAGCGAAAACTTAGCACGACGCTATCTTGAAGAAGGGAAAATCGGTCAAGCGCTTAAGGTACTTGACCAAGACACCGCCAAGCTCGCCCAGGTCGTTGAAAGTTACTTAGGAGTCCAACATCAAGAAGGGCAACAAGTTGTTCGCCTACCATATTATCGCCAGCTTTCGATGCTCAATCCGAGAAAACCGATACGTCGCTCCGAGCTGCATATTGTGAGACAGGTGTTTAGTGGTTTAACTCGATTAGATGAAAACGATGAGCTGCAGCCGGATCTTGCCCACAGTTGGGAAAGGTTGAGCAGCACACATTGGCGCTTCTACATACGCCCAAGTGTACGTTTCCACAATGGTGACTTGTTGACGAGTGAGATTATTATCGAGTCACTTTGGTCGCTGAAAGACAAAAAGTTGTTTTCTCACCTTGTACACATCGAATCCCCAAGCCGCCACGTTATCGATATCAAATTAAACCGCTGCGACTACCGACTACCGCTTCTCTTATCTGAGTCGTGCGCAAAAATCCTACTGCCAAAGAGTAGTAGAGGCGAGGACTATGACGTATTTCCGATTGGCACCGGTCCATACAAAGTCACCCAAAACGATGAAAAACGGCTGGTATTACAAGCGTTTGATGGTTATTTTGGTTTTAGGCCATTACTAGACAGTATTGAAGTCTGGGTTATTGATGACGTTCATTCATCAATGGTCTTTCCAAGCCTAACGAGTCCAATCAAACCAGAAACTGGAACGTTCAGTGATGAGGTCGAGCTGGATCCTGGTTGCACCTATTTACTACTTAATCGACGCTCTGGTCTCGCAAAATCGGACGATTGGGCGAACTATTTCAGCCAACGTTTGGGAGCGTTAAATCTTTACCAACAGCTACCCCAAGATAAAGTCGTTGAATTAGGCGTGTTACCCGCCCACGGATTAAAACCAGGGTGGTACCATCATACTCGCCAAGGCACTTATACATCACCACCAGCCTATCGAAAGGTCACTATTGCCTATCATGCTGAACATCCGATGTTCCCAACCTTAGTTCAATGCATTGAAACTTTGCTTAAACAAGACAACTTAGAAGTTGAACTGGTGAAATACAATGTTTATGCACCTGATATTGACGACATTGATATCTGGGTGAAGCCAATGGGAATAGCGAACGATCGTGACGATGCCCTCGCAGGTTGGTTGTTGAATTACAGTGATATTTCTCAGTTTAGCCAAGACCGAGATTTCGATTATTGGACTAAAGTCGTACAAGATTGGCAATCAGATAAATCTGCTGCGTTTCCGGCAAAAGAGATTGGAAAGTCTCTAGTTGAACGAATGCAAATCATACCGATGTTTCACTGTTGGCTAGGGGTAAGTAAGGACCAATGTGGCTCGCTACAAAATGCAAAATGCAATGCACTGGGTTGGTTCGATTTCAGTCAGGTATGGATTAAGCCTGACAGCATAGATGGTAACTAAACATGGCCAAACCGAATAAGAAGCAACCGTCTAAAACTGTAAACATTTTTTGCGCAAAGTGTAAATTTCAGCTGTTTAAATACAGAAAGGGAGGCAAGGGCGCACTGGTAAAATGTTTTAAGGAACGAATCGTCGAAGATTACACGACTAAACCTTGCTTTTGCCCAAACTGTGGCATTGAGTTTGCTCGCGATACACTTGTTCGTGGTACACCAGCCTACAAAATAATCGGTGGAAAAGTATCCATGAAATAGCCCATTCGCAATATAATAAACTTAACAATTCATTTACACAGATTTGAAACGTTTGTTGTTGAAAATGGGCGCTAGAAGGACATTTTTGATCTCAGTCGATAAAAAACGTAAAAAAGTCGTTAATGGCTATCATTGTTTTTAAAGCTGTTAGAATATCCGCAGTTTCGATTCGGTTTTTCCAACAATTCAACAGGGGTCCACAATGGAGCTAGCTCTTATCATCGCTTTCATCGTCGCATCTGCCGTAATGGTTAAGAAAGAGATGGCAAGCTCAAAATAAGTCTTCATTCGCTACATTTTTTCTTATCTTTTTGTCGAATGAATTGTAAAAGCTCCCTTTTGGGGGCTTTTTTGTTTTCTAAGCTTCAGAGACTAAAAAAGCCAGCTAAATAGCTGGCTTTTGTCTTTCTGACGTTCAATTAAAAGTCATATTTCACAGAGATAGCAAAATTACGTTCTGCTTGAGTATTTTCTGGCAACAACTCTTCTTCGCCACGGATGTCGTTCCAACGGTAGTACTCTTTGTTTGCTACGTTGAACACACCACCACGGAGAGTTAAGTCTTTCATTGGCTTGTAGTATGCCGTGATATCTACAACTGTCACGCTTGGCAGCTCAACTTGATCTTCATTACCGCCATTTTCCTCATCTAGATTCATATCACCGCGAGATTTATTGGATGTGTAGTTAAACTTAACACTCGTACCCCAATTTGATGACGGTGCATCGTAATTCAGCCCCATTACAGCATTCCATGGGTTAATGCTGTTTAAAGGGTTGTTATTGCCATCTTCACCTTCGGAGTAGGCCAGAACGAAGTTAGATGAAACGCCTTCAGGTGCCCCTACTAGACGATCCCAACGGACGTTGTTAGAAAGCTCGACACCTTTAACTACTGCTGAATTCAAGTTAACGTTTGAGTAATAGCTGATAGTGTTTGGGCCGCTACCTTCTTTCCTAGTAACTACATTTTCGATAAAGTCGTCGTAATCGCTGTAGAACGCCGACACTTCGGTAAATGTCGCATTCGTTGTGTGACGATAACCTAATTCGTAAGATAGACTCTTCTCAGATTTTAGATCAGGGTTAGGTTCGTTGTAGTATTTATGAGCGGGGTTATCGTATGTGTAGAATAGTTCATCAAAAGATGGCGCACGAAAACCTTGGCTCACTTGACCAAAAACTGAGTGGTTTTGCGTAATGACATAATTAGCACCTAAGCGGCCCGTAAATGCTGAATCGGAAAACTTTTTAAGCTCTTCTGATTCGACCTTGCCAGGATCAGTAGAGAAGTGATCGTATCTAATGCCTGGAGTTACGGTTAGATCACCATCCAAGAACGTCATTTCGTCTTGGAAGAAGATGCCAAATTTTTGCTCTTTCGCTTTTGGTGTATAGACTAGAACCTGATCTGGTGTAGCCGCATCTGAGTTGTATTCTTTATTGGTGTTTTTAATATCACTGGTGGTAAAAGTTGCGCCATACACTAGATAGTGATTGTTCAACTCTTTATCAAGCTGAGTTTCAATCTCAAGCTTGTCTTCTTTATAGACGTAGTCTTTAGTCTGAAGGTTATCATTGTTTGGCGGGACATAAGGAGGGAATCCAGGACCAGCCGGCTTGAATCGCTTAGTTACACCATTTTCTTCTTTTTGCAGGTACGAAACTTTACTTGTAATCGAGTCTGCTATCGCCGATTCAGTAAACCAAATATGTTTAATCGCAAAACGGTTTTGCTTAGTAATGTCTTCAGAGTCGTATGAATCGTAAGAACCGTGGACAATTTCCGAGTCGACAGAGTCATCAATAAGCTCTGCAAGAAACTCGACCCTGTGATTATCATCAATTTGGTATTGCAGCTTAACTAGGAGGTTGTTTACGGCGCTATCTTGTGACTCTACCGCGTAATCAGTTAAATCAGCACGTTTGGCAAAGTTTTGCAGCTCTTCGCCATCACGTCTAGTAAAGGCAACTAAAGTCTCTAATTCACCGAATTGATTAGCTAGCGCAACATGCTCGCTGAAAGAGTTATCTTTTGAAGAGTAGGTGAGTTTAGCCTGACCACCGATGTCTTTGCCGTCTTTAAGGAAGTCTGCAGGGTCTTTAGTTTCGAATGCAACAACACCACCGATGGCGTCGCTACCATGTAGACTTGATGCCGCACCTTTAAGAATTTCAACACTCTTAAGCATGTCAGGATCAACAGTGATACCGCTTGAGTTAATAAATGAATAAGGGCCGCCGTCAAAATTCCCCGGCTGAGCAGAACCATCAACAAGGATCTTAACTCGCTTACCTTCCATACCACGAATGTTGATGGTTTGTGCACCTTGGCGTGAACTAGAGTTCATCGTGACACCCGGTGTATATTCAAACACATCATTGATATTAGTCGTAAGATTCTGTTCAATGTCTTCATCTGTAATCACGGTCACAGATGCAGATGTACTCTCTAATGTCTGTGAGGTACGTGTCGCCGATACAACGACTTCGTCAAAATATGAAGAATCTTCTGCATGGACAGGGGCGGTGAGCGCGACAATAATTGACGCTGACAATAAAGATCGCTTATACATCTTATTATTACCTTAAATCCTTGTTTTTGTGGTTTCGCTTTAAACGCACGGAATTCTATGGGATCTAAATGATAATTACTATTGTTTACATTACCAACATTGATTCGAATTTAACCTCATAAAGCACGGTAAAAACTAAAACTACTTAGAATACATATGGATAGGTGTTCTGTTAACAATTGTAAAGGTTCAAACCACTTACAATAAGTGTGACGAAGATCTAATTTATAAAATCCTTTATTTGAGGAGATTGTTAATTGTGCAAAGCCCAATTACGTTAGAAGCGCTTCATATCCTAGACGCTATTGATAGAAGGGGCAGCTTCGCAGCGGCAGCAAACGAGTTGGATCGTGCTCCGTCATCATTGAGTTACCAAATTCAAAAGCTCGAGCAAGACTTAGACATCATGATTTTCGACCGTTCAGGGCACAAAGCGAACTTTACCGAAGCGGGGAAACTGATTCTGGATACAGGTAGAACCATACTAGCGGCTACTCAAAAGCTGGTTAACGACGCCAGTGTTCTTGCCAATGGTTGGGAGCTTGACATTACGTTGGCTTACGATGGCATTATCCCAGTTGAAAATTTTTTCACGCTGGTTAACGAACTGAGTCAGGTCAGCTCTACCAGAATAAAACTGCAAGAGGAAATTCTCGCTGGGTGTTGGGAATCACTGAATGATGGACGTACCGATTTATTGGTATGTCCAAAAATCGACACTTTGCCACATGATGTAAAAGCAGAAGTCATTGGCGAGATGGAAATGATTTGGGTTGCAGCCTCGGATCATTACGTGCACAAGCGTGCGGGGGAGTTCGATGATCACGCGAGAGAGAAATATCGCGTCATTGCGATTGCCGATACCGCCAGAGAACAACCCCCAATTAGCGTAAACGTTACTCAAAAACAGCCTCGTTTAACCGTAACCAATTTCGCGGCTAAAGTTTCAGCGTTGCAGAGTGGCTTAGGGATAGGAACCTTACCGAAGCACTTGGCCACTCAATTGATAGAGAAGGGAGTGTTAAAACAGATAGACGGCAGTCAGGCTTATCCGATTGAGGTGATTTTGGCCTGGAAACGCAGCAAAATTGGTGAAGCCAAATCGTGGTGCATTCAATACTTAAAGAAAAACTTCCGCTCAAACGCTAGGATCTAAATGAATAAGGGAGCAAAGTGCTCCCTTTGTTGTAGCTAAAGACTAGAAGTCGTACTTGATTGATAGTGAGAAATTGCGAGATGCTTGGCTGTCTTCTCGATTCAACTCTTTATCTCCTCGAACGTCATTCCAACGGTAGTACTCTCTGTTGCCAACGTTGAAGATCCCGCCTCTTACGGTCACATCTTTGAACGGCTTGTAGTAGGCCGTTATATCCACAACACTTGCACTCGGCAGTTCAACTTGATCAGCAGTTCCACCATTTTCTTTGTCGGTATTAACATCACCTTTTGATTTGTTCGACGTGTAGTTGAACTTAATGCTCGAACCCCACAGACCATTTGGTGAGTCGTAGTTCAAACCCGCAACTGCATTCCAAGGGTTAATACTATTTAGAGGGTTGTTGTTACCATCTTTACCCTCTGTGTACGCAATTACAAAATTTGACGTGATACCTTGTGGAGCGGAGATAAGCTTGTGCCAATCGACTTGATTGCTTAGTTCCAATCCTTGAACTTCTGCTTTACCGATGTTGACTCGAGAGTAAAACGACCTCGCATCTCGACCTTCGCCAATCACATTGATCTTACGGGTTTCTATAAAGTTCTTGTAGTCGCTGTAAAAGCCAGACACTTCGGTATACGTTGAGTCAGTAGAATGACGTAGACCAAGTTCATAGGTAATACTCTCTTCAGATTTCAATCCTGGACTTGGTAAGTTGTAATACTTCCACGTTGGGTTGTCGTAAGTAAAGTAAAGCTCATTGAATGTCGGCGCTCTAAATCCTTGGCTCACTTGGCCAAACAATGTGTGATTGTCCGATAGTTTGTAGTTAGCACCAATTCGACTGGTAAAGGCTGAATCGGAAAAAACCTCAAACTCTTCAGCCAAGTTGTCACCTGGATCAGTTTTGAAATAGTCGTAACGAATCCCGGGAGTTAAAGTTAGTTGGCCTCCAGCTAAGCGAATCTCGTCTTGGAAGAATAACCCTAACGAATGCTCCTTCGCGTGTGGGGTATAGATAAACAGCTTATCGTCCGTTGCCGCGTCAGAGTTGTATTCTTGGTTGATGTTTGTGATATCACTGCTAGTCAGCGTTATCCCGTACACTAGCGAATGGTTGTTAAGCTCTTTGTCTAACTGGCTATCAAACTCTAGAATATCTTCTGTGTAGATGTAATCCTTAGTCTGCCAGTTATCTTTAGTCGGTAAACCTCCTGGCCTTCTCGAAGGCCCACCGGCTTGAAAACGTTTTGTGACGCCATTTTCGTCTTTTTGTAGGTAGGAGAGTCGGCTGGTCACGACGTCAGCAAATAGGGCATCACTTAGCCAAATATGCTTGATCGCGAATCGGTTTTGCTCTGTCGTATCTTGACCAGTAAACGGCTCGTAGCTTGAATGATAGATAATTGAATCATCTTCGTCTTTAATCAGCTCAGCTAACAGTTCTACACGATGTCCATCGTTGATTTGATATTGCAGTTTGACCAACAAGTTGTTAGCGCTACTGTCTTGAGACTCAACCGCGTAGTTTTCTAAGTCGCTCCGCTCAGTAAAGTTCTGTATCTCTTCTCCATCACGGCGAGTGAAGGCCACTAACGTTTCAAGATCGCCGAAGCGATTGGCAAGAGCCACATGCTCACTAAATGATTTGTCACGAGAAGAGTAGGTGAGTTTAGTATGTCCTGCGAACGTGTCGTCAGTGGTTAAGAAATCCGCGGGTGATTTAGTCTCAAAAGCAACGACGCCACCAATCGCATTGCTGCCATGCAGACTAGAAGCCGCCCCTTTGACTACCTCGACACTTTTCAGCATATCTGGGTCTACCGTGATGGCACTCGAATTAATAAAGCCGAGACGGCCGCTACCAAAATCACCGGGTTGAGAGGCACCATCAACAATGATCTTGACACGCTTGCCTTCCATACCACGGATATTGATCGTCTGCTCTCCTTGGCGAGCAGATGAATTGAATGTCACACCCGGCGTATAATCAAATACGCTGCCTAGGCTAGTGACTAAATTCTCTTCAAGTTGCTCATCAGTAACGACAGCCACAGAAGCTGACGTACTTTCTAAGGTTTGTGACGCTCTGTTGGCTGTCACGGTCACTTCGCTGAAAGTCGAAACATCTTGAGCATGAGTGGGGCCGATAAGTGCGCAAGCGATTGCTGCGGAAAGTAATGAACGTTTATTCATCTGAATATTACCTTAACTCTTTATTTTTATTGACGAGGGGATAAAGCGCTAAGGATGTTAATAAATACAAATGATAATGGATATCATTTGTATTTGTGCAAGTAATGTGAAATCGAATACATTTCACATTTATTGTTTAATAACAACAAGATAGAACTTTGTTACTATTTGTAATTATATCAATAGAAAACAAATTGCATCGATTAGGAAAAGGGCTGCCTGTAAAGATATGTTAAACAGCAGCCAGACTTCTAACTATTGAGTGGCAAGACCATATCCGCTACGCCATCTTCAAACTGCACATCGAGTTTGAAGCCCATTTTTTGCGCAAGCATTAACATGCCTCGGTTGGTCGGCATTGTCATACCTGACATCTGTCGAGTTCCCTTATGGCGGCAATAGTCGATCACTTTTTGCATTAATATACTGCCAAGCCCGAGCCCCTTGAGATCGGAACGAATCAATATTGCGAATTCCGCATCGGTGTTTTCCGGATTTATTAGTGCCCTCGACACACCAATGATTTGCAGCTCCGTGTCGGTTTGTCTCACGGCGACAAACGCCATTTCACGGTCGTAATCGATCTGAGTTAAGTTTGCCAAGGCTTCATGGTTGAACTCGCCAACATCGGTAAAGAATCGTTTGTAGAGATCTTCCTTCGAAACGTTATTAATGAAGTCAGCGTGTTTAGGTTCATCCTCGGGTAAAATAGGGCGAAGCAACACTTCTTCTCCGCTTTTTAAAGTGACAATTTCTTCGTATTCGACAGGGTAAGGTCTGATCGCAAGGCGTTGTTGGGCATCCCCCTCATATTGCCTAAGCACCAAATCGGCATCGAGAATGGTAAATGACTTACCATTCGCCAACACTGGATGTATATCCAGTTCATGTACTTGAGGGCAATCGACCACCATTTGCGATATTCGCACCAGTATTTCCGACAGTCCTTGAATGTCCATTGGTTCTGGTAATTTCTGGAGGCGAATCTTTCCATTCTTAATGGCTCTTACAATAAGATAACGTGCCAAAGCCATGTTTAACGGCGGCAGTGCAGAGGCGGCATCTAATGACTCATCCCATTCCGATCCCCCTTGACCAAGTAATATCACTGGGCCAAAGGTCTCGTCAGTTTTGACTTTAATGCGTATCTCTTCACCACCGGCAAGTTTTGCCATACCTTGGACTAAAAGGCCGTGGATATTGGCCGACGGGTAAGAGAGTTTTGCTCGATCAAGAATGGCCTCGGCGGCAGTAGCAACTTCGATACTGTTACGTTGATTTAGCATCACTCCCTGAATATCGGATTTGTGCGCAATATCGGGAGATCTCAATTTAACCGCAACTGGGTAACCGATCTGCTCGGCTACATGCACTGCTTCACTTGAATCTGAGGCGATCCAAGTGGGCAACACATCAAACTTGAAGTGCTTAAGAAAAGGTCCAATTTGATGGGTATCCAGTGATACTGTGTTTTTATCCAGCAACTTATCTTGAATCCATTTTTTAGCTTCATTAAGCTCTGTAATGTGAACCAACTCTGCGGTCGTTGGTGTTTCCATCAATTGTTTTTGGTTGCGTCTGTATTCAACCAAGTGCATGAAGGCAACCACAGCGCTTTCTGGCGTTCGATAGGTGGGAATGCCAGCTTGAGTAAAAATATGGCGAGCGGGTTTGGCCGTTAGTTCACCAGACCAATTAGTAAGAATGTTAAAGCGTTTGTGTCTAGGGTGAGCTTTAACGGCTTCAACAATCGCTTGTGCCGTTTGCTCTGACTGTGCAACCGCAGATGGACTATGCATGATAAGGATCGCGTCAGCACAATCTGTATCCATCACGGCGTTTAGCGTTTTTATATATCGGGTATGATCGGCGTCCCCAACCATATCAATAGGGTTCCCATAACTCCAACTCGCTGGCAAGACAGCGCTTAACGAGTCAATCGTCTCTTCGGAAAGCTCAGCCAGTTTGCCCCCTCGTTGCAATAATGTGTCTACCGCCATTATCGCAGGGCCACCGCCATTGGTTATGATTGCCAAACGTTCACCGCGAAGTGGGACCGAATGAGTTAACGTCTCAACCGCAGCAAATAGCTCGTGAGAATTATTTACTCTAAGCATACCGGTACGACGAATAGCCGAGTCATAAATGACGTCCAGAGTATCAGTGCCTCCCGTGTGCGCTTTCGCTGCTTTTCGTCCTGCTGCCGTTCTGCCGCCTTTAAGGACCAAAATGCGACGATTTCGTGAGGCTGCACGCGCTGCTGACATGAATCGGCGAGCGTCTTTAATTGTATCGACATAAAGAAGAATTGCTTCGGTGTGGGAATCGGTACTCAAGAAGTCGAGGAGGTCGGCAAAATCGATATCTAGAGCATTGCCTAAAGAGACAAACGCAGAAAAGCCGATATCTTTGTCGTTAGCCCAATCCAATATCGTGGTACACATCGCCGCGGATTGAGATATGAAGGCTATTTTACCTTTCTGTGCAGTCACTGGAGAAAACGAAGCGTTAAAATTCGCCCACGGTAGGATGATCCCTAAACTATTTGGCCCCAAAACACGCATGTCTGCCGCTTTGGCAATGGCAAGACACGCATCTTGAATACTTCCGCCATCCGTATCGGCAAGATGCATATCTGCGGATAGGACAATGACTGTTTTTACATTTTTAATCGCTAACTCACGGAAAAGTGCGACATTCCGTGAAGCGTTTGTGCAGATCACGGCAACATCTGGAACGACAGGAAGGTCAACGATAGAGCGGTAAGCTAAAACACCACAGACAGAAGAATACTTTGGTGTCACTGGCATGATTGCCCCTTCAAAGCCTCCTTGAAGTAAATTTTTCATTACGATATTACCGGCTCTCATCGCTTTGGAAGAAGCGCCGATGACAGCAACGGATTTAGGCTTGAGAAGGTGGGTTAGGTGACTCATACATAGACTCCAGCTGTGGCTCTAGCTAAATCGTATCTGAGCCCAACACAGATTGCTGGATAGTTTTGACGTTGTTTTAATCAGATCACTTACGAACAATTAGACTTTGTGCCTTGTGTCACAGAGTATTGATATATAATTAGAATGTTGGGTTGATTCTGATTCACTCTAACGGCATGATTTACAGTAATTTCACGTTAAGGCATTTGAAAACTTCATGAAAAAAATAGCAATTGTTGGTTTGTCTGCTCTGCTTAGCGCTTGTGTTTCCAGTGACTATGTTACTGACGTCAGCTCTGAAAGCTACCGAGAAGACTACAAAATGGCCAAAGTTGAACAACCCGTAGTCTCTCAACAAAAAGTCTCTGAAATGATTACAGAAGACAATGTTGAAGCGAATGTTGTCAAAATGACTCCGGCCACTAAGCAACCTAAAGCGAAACCTGCGGTTGCTATCACGCCTCCGAGTGCAAAACAGAAAGCAATGAACTCTCGCTATGGTTTCACGATTCAAGTTGTCGCTGTTGGTTCTCAAACAAAAGTGGATCAATTTGCACGCAAGTTACCACGTGGCGAGCAACCAATTTGGGAAAACTACAAACTGGTTAACGGAACGAAGTGGTACACGGTCCTTTATGGTGATTACGCCACTCGAACCGATGCGAAACAAGCTATTTCTGAGCTTCCGGCTGAGTTCCAGTCTCTGAAACCATTCGTGAAAAGCATTGACTCCATTAAAAACTCTGAGTATCCAACACTCAACAAGTTAAACTAATGAATAGAAGGGGCCCACAGCCCCTTTTTTATGACCAAATCTTGTCCAATCGGACACAATCCTGATACAGCATACGGGAATTCCGTGTATATTCATTAGGATTTGTTTATCATCAACCAATACTTCTGTTGTATCACGGAAAGATCCTTTAATGACTAATACGACAATACTCCTAATTTGTGGTGGCGGCTCATCCGAGCATGAAGTGTCACTACTTTCAGCCAATTTCATTCAGTCGCAGCTTGAGCTTAATCCTAATTTCAATGTTGTCCGCGTTGAAATGAAATCAGATGGTTGGTACACCGCTGATGGAACATTAGCCTATTTAGATACCAACTCTGGAACGCTAAATACCGATAACGCATCCATCAAACTAGACTTTGTCGTCCCTTGTATTCACGGCTACCCAGGGGAAACTGGTGACATTCAGTCAATGCTCGAGCTCTCTGCCATTCCATACTTAGGCTGTGGCCCAGAGGCAAGTACCAACAGTTTCAATAAAATTACGTCTAAGCTATGGTACGACGCGCTAGGTATTCCAAATACTCCTTATGTATTTTTGTCTTCCAATGATGCGCAAGCACTGGACGCGGCAGAGAAAGCTTTTGAGAAGTGGGGAGCAATATTTGTCAAGGCTGCAAGACAAGGCTCATCTGTAGGGTGTTACAAGGTAACAAACGTATCCGACATCCAACAGGCTCTTGATGATGCTTTTAGTTACTCAGACCAAGTTCTTATTGAACAAGCGGTCAAACCAAGAGAACTGGAAGTCGCGGCGTACGAATTTGAAGGTAAGCTGTATGTTTCTAAACCAGGAGAAATTAAAGCGCCAGAAGATGCGTTTTACACATATGAAGAGAAGTACAGTTCAAGTAGTCATTCAACGACAGACGTTGAGGCGACCAATTTGACCGAAGCTCAGTTAGAAACCATTCGCGTAAGCTCGGAGAAAGTCTTCACGCAAATGAAGCTTCGTCACCTGTCGCGAATCGACTTTTTCTTAACACCGGAAGGCGATATCTATCTAAACGAAGTCAATACCTTCCCGGGCATGACTCCAATTTCGATGTTCCCTAAAATGTTAGAGCACAATGGACATAGCTTTTCAGAATTCTTAGCAGATTGCGTTCGTCGCTCAATCTAACTAATGGGCTTAAACCGTTTAAATACCATTCTCTCAGTGTCTGCCATCGCTTTGTTACCTATATATTGATAAGGCATGGCAGCACTTAACCAGCGACCTCTTTGCTGGATATCTCTCACTTTAACTCCTGCTTTTGCGAGCTCCTTCGCAGCACCAACTCTAAGAGACTGGCCGGAAAACTTAACTGGTAAATCTAATACGTCGCTTGCATAACGTAACGCGCGATAGATGGAAGAATCATCGAGCCGATTTTCGCTAATATTCCCGTGCTTATCGATCGCGGAGAATAACCAACTCGTGGCAGTTCTTACAGCCAACCATTTAGACAAGCAACTTTGAGCTTGTGAGGATAGGGCAATCGACTGTTCTCCTATATTAAGGAAAACAACATCGTTCCTTTCGTCTAAATCAGAAATAGTCAAATCCCGCAATTCTGATCGCTTAAGCATGCCTTCGAACATTAGGTGGTACATAGCAAGGTTACGAATATCTCTAGAATGTTTAGAACCCGTAAGCAAATTCGTTAGTTCGTCTAGATGTTCGCGGGCAAACGCAACCGTCGCGTTAGCATCGCCTTTTTTGTCTAGCCTTAGTTTCGCGACGGCAAGTTTTACGCCTGATGAGGCTGTTGGATCTGGCAATCTAAGAATGCGATGAAACAAAGAGATAGTGACCACGTAACGCTTCACTGTAGAATATTTGCGCTGCGCTGCTTCCTTTTCAATAAACAAACGCACGGCCGTAGAAGAAGCGGGTAGCGGTGAAACACTTTTGCTTTTACAAAAGTCGATAAATAGATTCCAATCCTTTGTCATCGCAAGTAATGAGTTACGAGCATATTGATTGGCCGTCAGAAAGTTGACTTGCTCTAAAGTCGCGTTGTTAGCAAATTGATTAATCAGTTGTTTTTTTTCCGTTTCACAACTGACTTCACGTATTTTTTTTCGCATTCTGAGGCACTATAACCATGAAAATTCAGATAAATATACTTGATAATGAAAGATATACAATTATTATTAAATTAATCCAATAAGATGAAAAGATAACTATGGCTGCTGCGACTTATCGAGGGTTTACCCTCAAAACGGCTGGAACTTCGACAGATGTTTGGCAAGTTCAAATAAAGAAACACGTACTGTCTGGGAATATGGCAGCTGTAAAGAAGAGCATCGATTGGTTCTGTGATACCGCGACAATCATCGATCCTAAAGAGTTCAGTTCGCTTGAGGCAAAAAAGGCTTCGGAAGGCAAACCCGCTCAAGAAAACTTTAACGGCTATACTATTAAAAACGACACTGGCGACGTAAACGGATGGTACTGTTTTTTCTAACGGACGCCTAATTAAAGGCGGTAAACTTGCTATTCAGAAGCATATAGAGGCATACTTGCTCGCTAAGCAAAAAGCTGAACAGCAACAGAAGAAGTAAAACGTAATGACTCTTGTATATTCTACAGACGTAGGTCGAATCAAACCTGAAGAAGAACAAGTCGAACGCCCTAAAGGTGACGGCATTGTTCGCATCCAACGCCAGACTAAAGGCCGTAAAGGCAAAGGTGTAAGTATCGTTACTGGCCTCGACCTGGACGACGCGCCACTTAAGTTAATCGCAGCAGAGCTAAAGAAAGTGTGTGGGTGCGGTGGTTCAGTTAAAGACGGAACGATCGAAATTCAAGGTGACGCGAGAGACAAAATCAAAGCGCACTTAGAGAAAAAAGGATTCACAGTAAAACTCGCCGGAGGCTAAACCTAATCGCAGCTTTGTTAATCTCTGATTATCAAACTGACTATTAGGTATTTTATGGTAAATCAAGTTATGGTTAATACCGCGCGAATCACCATTAATAACTGTTGAAGAAGGATAGAACACCGAGTTGCTCTATCTTTTGTCATAACCCATTTAACATAACGTACATAATGCGCACTGGACTTGTAGGCACAATTTAGTAATGTTCGTTACGATCTAGCTAAAGTTTCTCCGTATCGGCGTTAACCACTTCGCGTTGTATGTGGCTGTCGAATATAGCCATGGATTACTTCTATTAAATTTCCCCACGCGTACTTAACGACATGTTAAAAGTCGTCTATAGCTAGTTACACGAATGAAATGCGTGTGATCTTCATATGGCACGAACATTAAGCCCCAACATGATGAACTACGACTAGCCATGAAAAATTTTCCGACTACCTTGCTTACCGTGCTTTTGGGGTTTCGCCACGACTTAAATAGACGAGCTCCCAACGCATGTCAATCTAACAAATGCGCGCCTTTTCTCGCGACCAGCCCGGGGGTCGGCTTCTTTGCTGTGATTCAACATCTTTCTATTGTGACGTGGTAACTTAAAAGACTCGCACCTCGCGATTGGCTATTTGTCATAAATCGATCAGTTTATTGGCTACAGCTTCGAACAACGTGACCCAAGTCTAAAAGCCAACTCATTTCCCATTCACTCTCGTTTCTTCGGTGACATGATCACACTACAGAACAAATAACTACGTGATAGTAAGCACTTGCAGACCGGACTTACGAATCTGTAATTTAATTACAACACCAAGATTCGAGATCACACGCGCAGCATAAAACACCACTGTAAGTCATTGTATTTACGGGAGGTCATAAAGAACAAACTCCCGATCAACTCGACTTTCAAAACGGTTACAAATGTAATTGGCAGAGGTGTTCGATGTGTTTCTTAATCGATGATGTGTTGATGATTTACGGAGACACAAATGTTAGTGGTTATAGTGCGCCATAGTTTAAGTTACAACGTGACGCGCAGGAGAGATGCTTCTATTGGTTAACGTAAGAGAGGATTTAGGAATTGATAAAAGAGAGGATGAGCGCCCTAGCCTATGCTAAGACGCGTTAAGATCTTACTTGCTATCAGCGTCCGCTTTCGCTTGTTGGCGAATGTTGTCCGCGACAATCTTAATGGCTTGAGCAGTGCTGATACCTTCTGCCATTAGCTTTTGAATCTCTTCAACAGCTTTTTGTTGTTCTTCATGGGAAAGAGGTGGTAAATCATCAAACATAAAAAAGGCTCCGTACTTTCGTAGGAGCCGACTATATTATGCTTTGTTCGCTAAAGCTAGCAGTCTTAGTAACTCGTCAGGAAGTTAACGTAAGCACCCATGGAATTTTCGTTAGTGTAGCTCGCACCAATATCAAGTTGGAACAGGTTGAGTGGTGAAATTCCAATACCCGCTGTAATGGTATCATCTTGATTTTCATAGGCGAGATTACGCTTCCACCCTGCTCTCAGTTTGAGCTGACGCAGGATATCAATCTCACCACCTACGCGTAACATTTGCGTATTGTCATCGAAATTAGTGTATCGCTCTTCTTCATTGAGGTCGTAATCGACGCTTAATGTGGCGTAATCAGCAACTAGACCTGCGCCAACAGTGTAGAGTGGACGCATTTGGTATGAGTATGAAATCGGTGCAAACGTTCGGGACTGAGTACCGTCGATGGTCGATGTCACCGTCTGCCCAGCTATTTCATCTGTCTCGATGTCTCGTTTCATTAAGTTCGTTGCGCTAATACCGACACGGAATGGTCCTCTAAACCATACAAAGCCAGCATCCATATTAAACATGGTTTCACCGGTTCCATTATCACGAACTTTAGTAATATCGTAATCATCAAGGTTAGCGGTATAGACAAATGTATAGATTCTCTGCAGCTTAGGCGTTATACCAAAGGCAATATGCTGACCAAGGAAAGTTTGATATTTAGCGAGAGAGATCCCCACTTCTGTAACGCCGACACTCACGGCATTTACTGCGCTGAGTTCCGCATTAATCGCATCATTTAATGCTGGAGTCGCCGAATTGGCACCATCCCAGATATCCGTTTGAGCAAATGATTCTGCGTATGCTTTGCCGAACACGTTTGCTGCCACAAATCGATTAGGGATTGCGAAGGCAACCACACCGCCAAGTTCTAGTTTGGCAATATCACCCGTAAGATCATCGAGAACACCACCAACTTGAGAAACATTAGAAAGATCGCCTCCAGAGATCTCTGCGATCAAATCCGCAGCATCTTCTAGATCAGAGACCATGTTGTGCTCATCGCTGTAAGATAAACCGATACTAGGCGTGATCATTCCAACGTCGTCATTACGTCGATAAATAGCAGTTAACGCCGGATTGTAGAAAGGTGCAGTTAGAAAGTTAGCTGACACGACTCCCACACCACCCATTGCATCACCTCGAGCTTCAATTGCGTAATTAGCAGCAGAAACGGAAGTCGTACAAAGTGCGATAGAAAGTGGTAAGTACTTGATTGAATTTTTCATGTCGATATAAACGCTTTGATTCCCTTGAGCTTATATCGACATATTGTGGTGCAACTTTAACTATTCCTCTAGTGAAACATCATATGTTTTACTGATTATTTGGGACTGCTCTACAATTATTGGGCCTTGCCAGCGAGAATGATTGACCGATACCGCAAGCACGTAGCGACCTGGCTCGACGACATTGGCGTCTAAGCTGTTTGGATAATCCGACTCATAACTCGCGTTCCACACGCGATTGTATTTACCATCAATAAAATCGTACAGTGCCGTTTCTAGCTTAGGCAGTGGGCAATGTGGATTAAGTAGCGCATTTTTTTCCACCTTCCACTGGTCCTTAGATTGCCAACGCACGCTCACCTTAGCCTTTGGCTCACCGAGTACCAGCCATGAGCTCCAAGAAGTTTGGTCAACTGCCGTCACATCAATACGGTACAACCCCATCTTCATTTTACTGTTAAGGTTATATCGCTTGGAATATTTGGTGACACTGTCACTCATCTCAGTTTGACTAAACGAGTTATCGGTAGATAGTGTTTTACTGACCCACTTGCTTAAACTGATGTCTTTAATCTGTTTATTCGACTCTACATCTATATTAGCGCGATAGGAGTCTCTGCCAGGGCTTTGCAGATCGCTACGTCTTACCGTTACACTTTTTAGCCAATCGGGTAAAGGTTTTGTATCGAGCCCTTTACCGCAGTCAAGCTCTAGAGACTGTAAAAACAACTCATTTAGATGTGGGATTAGCGTATGATTTTTTTCTAATTGCCACACTTCCACTAACGATGAAAACATGGCTGGTAAATCATCGTTGAGCAAGTGTTTGTGTGCCTGGGTTAAAGGCGTGTTGCTTTCAAACCAAGGCGCTTCTTTGGAGTGGCTGGGCGCGCTAATGGCAAGCGCGCCAATAATCGGCAGGAGTCTAAGCATTAGGCTTTCATTTTATAACCAACGCCGCGTAGAGTTTCGATTTCTAACCCTGGCAGTTTCTGGCGTAGTTGAAGAACGTGAGTATCAACAGTACGCGTGGTTGGAAAGTGATTGTAACCCCAAACATGATCTAGAAGTTCGTCACGAGTAAACACGCGACCTAAGTTACTGGCTAAAAACAACAATAGGTCAAACTCAGTACGAGTCAGAGTGATTGACTCTTCTTTGTAAAACACTTCACGTGTCGCTTTATCAATCAGTAGATGCTCTGTTTTTACTTTAGTATCATCTTGCGCATCACCCTCTGGAGCGCGAAGCTGCGCACGAATACGCGCAAACAGTTCTGCTTCTGCAAATGGTTTAGTTAAGTAGTCATTTGCGCCTGCATCTAAACCTGTAACTTTGTCTTTTACCGTAACTAACGCTGTAAGCAAAATGACAGGAACATCTTTGATCAATTTCCATTCTGGCAAATGTTGAACAGAGTCACCATCTGGCAATTGTCGATCAAGGATCACGAGATCCGCTTTATCCCAGTACTGAGCAACATCCGCGATGGTTTCGGAGTGAAAGCACTCATATCCCGCTTGTTCTAGGCTTACTAAAAGGCCATCAGCTAAGTTTTTATCGTCTTCAACGAGAAGCAGTGTCTGTTTCACAAGGTATCTCCAAAATAAACGTTGTCGGTGGCCCGATGAGTGACATTTTGCCTCCCATTCTGCCGACCATTGACTCAACGATTGTTAAACCTAAACCAAGGCCACTCTTACTCACGAAAGGTTTGCGTAGATGACGCCAATCTTTGTTACTTAGTAAGCCTTGGTCTTTAACTTTTACAGTGAGCATTTGTTTCGATGTAATCACTTCGAGTGTGACAGGAGCCACACCATATTTCACTGCATTGCGTATCAAATTATCGATACAGGTGCCAAGCCAATATACGTTTAGCTTGGCTGCGATGTCTTCGTTAATCACGAATTCAACATCGCCACAAAATTCTTCTTCGACCTTAAACTCCAGCCATTCTTGAACTGAAGGCACCCAATCAGTAGCCAGCGGTTTATTGTCGGATTGTAAATAGTCTTTGCTTGCTTCAGCAAGTTGTCTAAGCCTACGCGAGTCTTCACACAAACGGCGAAACTCATCATATACTGATTCAGGCAGTTTCTCGAATTCTCTTCGAAAACCTTCGACCGTTAACGATAGACTTGCGATCGGCGTCCTTAGTTCGTGAGTCAGTATTTGCAATACCAACATACGACTTTTGAGCTCTTGGCGCTTGGTATTCCAACGATATACAGACCAACCTAAAACCAACAGGATATTTGCGATAACCAAAGCTATCATGCTGAAACGCAAGATGTCTGAATGGTCTTCAACATCCCAACACAAATTTCCTCGCTGAACAAAACAACTTGATGAAGCACTACTTAATGTAAAGGTAAGCCCTGCTTGATCAATGTGCTTTTTCCATACTTTTTCTGGAAATACGAGATAGCTGTCACTTTGACGAAGCCAGAGCTCATTGCGCTCTAGAAACATGCTTGAACCTGCAATCAAAGCAAGCATGGTCTCTTCACTCATATTCTGGAGACGCCCCAACAAGCTGTCTTCTTTCGCCGCTGGACGCTCCTTAATATGCATATATTGTTGAAGTTTATCGGTTTTATCTGGGTGAATCTCAACATAACGACTTGCGTACGTACCACCGCCTGGATGTATTAGCGCGCTACGGGCAAACCATTTCGTACTTAAGGTATTCCCTTTACACATCGCACGAGTAAATACGAGTGGCTCCGTAATTAACGGGCTCAATGGCAGTTTCCCGGTACACTTCTGCGCTAATGAATACAAACGCTGAATATCACGCAGTGGATAAGCAGAGGTTTGCGGGAGCATTGATTCAGGTGTTAGCAGACGAGTTGGGTAATCTGACTGTAAATTACGAATATCATAAGACTCGATAGCTTGTGATTCATTGAACATATCGACAAAGTTATCGATGCGTTCTGGTAACGAGTCAGCGTAGGCTATCGTGGTGCTACCTAAAGCGAAACACACGAGTACGGTTTTGATAGTTCTGTAAATCAATGCAAAGTATCGCTAAATCATGAAGTTAGTCAGAAGAATAAAACATTATCGCAAAAATATAAATCTTGATTGCAATATCTGTGTAAATAATAAATGCAAATAAAACAAAAGAAGCCAGCGACATGCTGGCTTCTTACTTTAGCGGTGTATGTTACAGAGCTTTTGAAATAGCGTCTACACTGTCTTTTGCATCTCCAAATAGCATTTGGGTATTTTCTTTAAAGAACAATGGGTTTTGCACGCCTGCGTAGCCTGTATTCATCGAGCGCTTGAACACAATAACGTTCTTCGCGTTCCATACTTCAAGTACTGGCATACCTGCAATTGGACTGTTTGGATCTTCCTGCGCTGCAGGGTTGACCGTATCGTTCGCACCAATAACAAGAACGGTATCTGTCTCATCGAAATCATCGTTGATCTCGTCCATTTCTAGAACGATATCATAAGGTACTTTCGCCTCGGCAAGTAGAACGTTCATGTGACCAGGAAGACGACCCGCTACAGGGTGAATTCCAAATCGAACTTCGACACCTTTTGCACGAAGTTTCTCAGTGATCTCATGAACTGGGTACTGTGCTTGCGCAACCGCCATCCCGTATCCTGGAGTGATGATGACAGATTTTGAGTTTTTCAGCATATCTGCTACATCTTCAGCATTTGTTTCACGGTGCTCACCCTGCTCTACGTCATCAGAAATAACGATTTCTTGACCAAAACCACCAGCTATAACGCTCACAAACGAGCGGTTCATCGCTTTACACATGATGTACGAAAGGATCGCACCAGAAGAACCAACCAATGCACCGGTAACGATCAATAGATCATTAGCAAGCATGAAACCAGCCGCTGCTGCCGCCCAACCTGAGTACGAGTTAAGCATCGATACAACAACTGGCATATCTGCACCACCGATCGATGCAACTAAGTGATAACCAAACGCAAACGCAATCAGCGTCATCACTATCAGGGCAAACATGCTGCCATCCGCTTTAACGAAGTAGATCATTAATAGCGTTGAAACCACAATTGCAGCCAAGTTAAGCTTGTGCTTATGAGGAAGGTTTAATGGAGATGAAGAAATCACACCACGTAACTTACCGAACGCAACAATTGAACCGGTAAAGGTTACCGCACCGATAAACACACCTAAGAAAACTTCTACAAGGTGAATGACGTGAGCCGCATGCGCTTCTTGAGGGTTCAAAGAGGCGATAACTGGCGCATCAATATAGCTGTTGTAACCGACTAATACCGCGGCCATACCTACGAAACTATGAAGAATCGCAACAAGCTCTGGCATCTCAGTCATTTCTACTTTTTTCGCGTAATGGATACCGATCGCACCACCAATTGCCATGGCAACAATGATCCACGCCAGTCCTTGTGAATCAGGACCAAAGATCGTGGCGATCAATGCGATCGTCATACCTGCGATACCGTAGTAGTTACCCGCTTTTGCAGATTCCTGCTTCGATAAGCCAGCAAGGCTCAAAATAAAGAATAATGCAGCAACAATGTAAGCTGCTTGTACTAATCCTGCAGACATTCCTGTTACTCCTTAATCTTTACGGAACATTTCAAGCATGCGCTTGGTGACGGTAAACCCGCCAAAAATGTTGATACTGGCGATCAACACGGCAATAAACGCCAAAAACGAGACAGCACCATTTCCTTGCCCAATCTGCAATAGTGCGCCTACAACGATAATGCCCGAGATAGCGTTAGTTACTGACATTAAAGGAGTGTGCAATGCGTGCGTTACATTCCAAACTACGTAATAACCAACCACACATGCCAATACAAATACAGTAAAGTGAGATAGGAATGCCGCTGGTGCAACCGATGCAATCCATGCAAACGCACCAAGACCAACCGCTAAACCAGCAATCTTCTTCACAGGTGATGTTGGTTCTTCAACCTTCGGCTCTGGTTGAACTGGTTGAGCCGGTTTTTGTTCTGGCTGTGCCGATACTTGGATTGGAGGCGCAGGCCAAGTGATTTCGCCTTCTTTTACCACTGTTACGCCGCGCAATACCACATCTTCGAAATCAATGTCGATGTTGCCGTCTTTTTCTTTACACAGTAGCTTAAGAAGGTTAACCAAGTTGGTTGAATAAAGCTGAGAAGACTGTGTTGGAAGACGACCAACCATATCTGTGTAACCGACGATCTTCACACCATTGTCTGTTGTGATCACTTGGTCAGCCACTGTGTACTCACAGTTACCACCATTAGCAGCGGCTAAATCGACAATAACGCTACCCGCTTTCATGCTATCGACCATTTCTTTGGTGATCAGCTTCGGCGCTGGGCGGCCAGGAATTAACGCTGTGGTTACAATGATATCAACGTCTTTCGCCTGTTCCGCGTATAGCTCTTCGGCTTTCTTGTTGAATTCATCCGACATTTCTTTTGCATAGCCATCGCCTGCCCCAGAGTCTTCTTTAAAATCAACTTCTAAGAACTCTGCGCCCATCGACTGAACTTGCTCTTTAACTTCAGGTCGTACGTCAAAAGCACGCACAATAGCACCCAAACTTCCCGCAGCACCGATTGCAGCAAGACCCGCAACCCCAGCGCCAGCAACAAGAACTTTCGCTGGTGGTACTTTACCAGCAGCCGTAATTTGACCAGTAAAGAATCGACCGAACTCGTGCGCTGCCTCTACGACTGCACGATAACCGGCAATGTTTGCCATTGAAGAAAGTGCATCAAGCGATTGGGCTCGAGAAATACGTGGAACTGAGTCCATAGCGAGCACATTGATATTCTTACTTGATAGCTTCTCCATCAACTCGGGATTTTGTGCTGGCCAAATAAAGCTAACCAGCGTCGCTCCGTCTTTGATTAGAGCCAGTTCATCCGCGCTGTCATTGATGATTGGCGCATTCACTTTTAGGATAAGGTCTGATTCCCAAACCTGCTCTGTTGATACGATCTTCGCACCTGCACTTTCAAATGCAGCGTCATCGAAACTCGCTCGTTCCCCCGCACCAGATTCGATAGCAACTTCGAACCCTAATTTTAATAGCTGTTCAACCGACTTCGGCGAAGCAGCCACTCGCGTTTCTCCCGCGAGTATTTCTCTTGGTACACCAATTTGCATTAGCTATTCCTTGACTATTCGCAACGATAATTGTTTTGTTTTTATCCAACCTATTTATACACTTGAAGTAATTTGTAACAAATAGACAAATTCTCATTACATATAACTGCTGGTAATGAACCATCATGCTTTTAGAACTAGTTTTTACAAGCTTTATACCACACAGCGGAGGTCAAACCAGTTGCGCAAAACGGCCGCTAAAACAATAGATTATATGTTGATAGAAAACAAAAAGAGCCATCAGCATAAACGCTAATGACTCTCAAATTTATGATGTTTGTCAACTTGAGTTGCTAAATCACTGAAAAATGTTCTCGCCCATTTGATCGATAAACATCTGTGCTTTCTTCAGCATAAACTCGTCAGCATCGGATTGTGTCGCAAGTACGTCAGATCGAATAAAACGATGGGTCTTCGTTTCACCGTCGATCTCCTTGGTAATACGCCCGGCGATGCGAAACTGACCACCTTCCGAGATGGCTTCTTGATAGATCAAAAAACCTTTATATTCGACTGGTGTAACTTCTACCGTAGGTTTTGGCTCTTTAGCTCCGCCAAATAAGCGAGAAAACAGTCCCACACATGCTCCTTGTTATTTTTTATCTTTACTGAGAATCGGTTTTTCGAACCATTCGAGCTCAACATCATCGTCAAACTTGGGTTTACTGAAAATAACCGGTATTTCATCGTTACGATTTTTCCGACGATCGTCGACTACCATTGTTTGTGCGGCTGCTACTGCATTCTCCGCGTACTCTTTGAGAGTAACCAAACGTTCTTCAGGTAGGGCTGACAAAAAATCAATGTCGTGCCTTATGTATACGGGTCTCAATTGGCTAAGCGCTAAGCAAGCGAGATCCGCAAGTTGTTCATGGTCAAACTGCTCACTGAATTCTGGCTTTGCGAGTACTTGTCCTACTAAAGTTTCCATATAGTTATGAACATCCACACTAATTTGCATATACTCTAACTCCTATTCACTACCTTTTTTATTCTTGTAAGGTCAAAGCCAACTATACTGACAATATCAACTGAGGTCTTGTTTTGTATGATAATTGTTCACACACTCAGTTTTCATCTATAAGTTTAGTAAAAAGCTTGGAAAATCATCAAATCAAAGTATTCTAAGCACGTATATTTACTTTTTAATTAATAGGCTTAGGCTAGGTTCAATGTCATTTTCGATCGTCACTACGCATTGGTTTCGTTTGACGTTTCCACTATTACTGTTGGCGTTTATCTATTTCGGGCTTGATTCGGCAATCAGTTTTACCAGATCCAATCTGGGAATTTTATCTGACCTTCCGTTTGCCCTCTTTGCCTGCTGCCTGTTACTCTCACAAGCCTTCAAACAAAGCCGAATTGCTATGGTATCGGCGGCTATGCTTGCCGCTTACTGGTTTATCCAATATCGACTTCAATCCCCACTATCGTCTGGTACTACCATTTTAGAGCTTTCTCTATTGGCGGCACTGCTTCCGGTTTCGTTGGCATTAGTATTTAGCCACAAGAATGATGCACTGATCTCGCGCTCTTTTGTTCTGTACCTGCTTACGTTAGCCATGCTAGTGGGTTGGTGCTACCTTATACTGACTCACTTCTATGAGGGCGGATTCGACGACATAAACAATACGTTTCTTTTCGTTGTCCCAAGCGTGTCAAAGATCCCATTTATATTAGTGGTTTACTCGGTAGCAATGGTACTTACTTTTGCTATCTGTGTCGCAAGCATGAATCGCATTATTGATGTTGTCGTCTATTCAGCAGCGCTTTTAGCCTCGATAACCTTCGTCTATTTCCATATTCCTTACATCTCCAGCATGATGTTCTCCTTGTCTGGAATCTTATTGCTGATCTATTTGTTTTCAGCGAGCTACGAGCTAGCGTTTAAAGATCGCCTAACTGATATTCCAGGACGTTTAGCCCTTGAGAACGATCTGCGTTATTTGGGCAAGAGATACACCATCGCAATGATTGATATCGACCACTTCAAGAGCTTCAACGATACGTATGGTCACGATACAGGTGACGATGTCCTTAGATTAGTCGCAAGTAAAATGAAAGGAATTGGCGGTGGTGCGAGAATTTACCGTTATGGTGGAGAAGAATTTACCGTACTGTTCAAAGGTAAAGACGCAGAGCAAGCGAGAGACCATCTCGAGATATTACGCACGAGTATCGAGTCTTATGAGATGATCATTCGTGATCAAGACAACCGACCAAAAGACTCAAAACTTGGGGCACAAAAGCGTAAGAGAACCAAGGATGGCGAGATTGTAAATATCACCATTAGTATCGGTGTGTGTGACAGTCGTGAGGTTAAAGAGGTATCAGCAGTAATGAAACAGGCTGATGAAGCGCTTTACAAGGCTAAGTCTCTGGGCAGAAACCAAGTCTGTTTAACTTAATCCGTTTGATTGAAGAAAAACACGATACTGCCTCCCTTCAGCGCGCTCCCATAATTGATATTGAGTCCGATGCCGATATTGTCGATCAGGTTAGATTTGAACGGAGGCGTCATCAACCACCCCACAGATCCTTCGTAATAGTGCTCTGTGCCTAACGGGTCGCTAGTGTCGCCACCAATATCAATTCGTCGAATACTAGTATAGAGCGACTGCAAACTCTTGCCCCAATGGTTTACATTGTAGTAGGCCTCAAGGCCATTCCCCATATACCAGCCTTCCGGATTACCAACATCCCCACCATTGGCTTTTCCCCAGCCCATGCCGTAAAAATAGTGGAAAGAGGACGAAAAGTTCCAACTGCCCCAATCTTTGACATGCGTATATTTGGCTTCAACACTTGGCTCATAACTCAGTGCCCATGCGTCAGTATTGAACAAAACACCATCGAATATTGGCTTAATAATCGCCTGCGAGAGATCACTACGATAATCATGGTGGTTTTTAAAATACTGCAGGTGTACGCCTATACTTGGAGTGACGCTCCATTGTTCGTTGAGTGAAAATTGGTACTGATAGGCAGCATAACCACCTAGAATATACTCATCGTTATGGTCTTTGGCTTCATTTGAAAAGATGGAGAAGTCCTGGCGAGAGCGGACTACGGAGAAACGCGTAAAAACTCGTTGCTGATTGTTGGCTGACGGCTCACTCAGTTCAAAGGTATAAGGGATTGTTGTGATCGCCATTTCCTGACGACGCTGCACTGATTGATCCGAGCCTATTTGCTCGTTCTTCAAATTGAACCAATCATTAGGGTCAAAATCATGAATGCCGACAGTAAACACATCACTGTCGGTTAACACAATGGATGTTGCGAATGCTTGCTCGAGATAATTTCGAGCAAAGTCACTGGCCCCAACAGGAAAAGCTGCGATGCTGCTCAAGCCTATAAGGGTGCAACGATGGAAGCGATTCATATCTTAACAACGTAATTTGAATATCTATGGAACAACGACGCTATTGTGCAAGGTAGTAGCAATTTCTGCCAGACTCTTTTGCTCGATACAAAGCTTGGTCTGCACTGTGATATAAAGACTCTGCACTTTCTCGACCAGTAGGATTGATAAACAATAAGCCTTGTGACACCGTCACAGAATTAGCTACGCCACTGAACTCGTGGACAAGTGCTAGACTCTCCAACCTTTGTTGAATTCTTTGCGCATCACGAATCAGTTTATCTTGATCAGTATGACTGAGCAGAACCACAAACTCTTCGCCACCATAGCGCCCTACAAGCTCACCATTTCGAACAAAGAGCTCTCTTAACGCAGTAGCGATTTCTACTAAACACTTATCGCCTTGTATATGACCATAATTGTCGTTGTAGGCTTTGAAATGGTCGACATCAAGCAGAATCAAACTTAGTGGCATTCCATGGCGACCATGAATGGCGATCATCTCACTGAGCTTTTCATCAATAAAACGTCGGTTCTTAACTTTAGTTAATCCATCTTCTTGAGCAAGCTTAGCAAGCTCTTCATTCGCTTTTGCAAGCGCCGCAGACTTCTGCTTCAGCTCACGTCTCATAAAGGCAATGCGTTGCATCGCAATCAGTTTTGAATTTAAAACGGTTTTATCAACGGGTTTGATTAGGTAGTCATCGCCACCAGCTTCGATCGCTTGGGCGATCATTGTTGGCTCATCATGACTACTTAAAAATATGATAGGTACCCAATCTGGATAAAGGTCACGAATCTTGCTAGATAGCTCAAAACCATTCATGTTCGGCATGGAAATATCCAAGAGGATAAGCTCTGGCTCGAACTCTGGGTAAATTTCTAATGCCTGCTCCCCAGACGCTGCCATTTCTACTGTATGACCTAGCTGTTTTAAGCGAATAGCAAGCTGCATACGCTCCATCTGCACGTCATCAACCAGCAAAATTTTCATTGAAGAACCAGAGACTTGTATCATATTGGCGAAGGCTATCCACTGTGACTTGTTATATGCAAATGATACTTCAGCATACGAGTTTCAGCCAACTATGGTTGACTTTTATTGACAGTTTTTTACGATAGCGCGGTTATACACACACTTTAAGAGAAAAAATAATGTCTGACGTTAATCAAACAGAACAAGAAACTGTCGATCTTGCTACAGTTTCAGCCGAACTTCGCCAAGTGATTGAATTTGATGAGGTACCAGAGGCGATGCATAACATGGTGACGTCGATTCACGAAGTGTCTGAAGACGCCGTTCGCGAAGCATGGAATGAACTTCCAAAAAGTGCGCAGAACGTACTGGATAACTTCGAACAGTTCCACGCACTGATTTCAGTAAGCCAAGCTTTTGCTGGTATCAACGTTATGGAAGAGTTTCCAACTCTGAACCTGCCTGAAGGTATGACAGACGAGCAGAAAGAAGAGTACCGTGCACAACTTCTAGATCAAGTGCTGCACAACTGTGTGAAAGATATGGTTAAACAGATCAAAAAAGCTCGTCGTGACCCTATCTTAAAACGTGATTTTACAGACGTTTTCGCTAAGTAAAAACAACGCCGCGTAATGCGGCGTTTGTTATGTAATGACAACGTCTTTTTGCGTCACACTCACGCCTTTAATCTGAGCATAAAGCTCCATGCCCTCTTTTAGGTCGAGATCATCGCGCGCCCAGGCTGTGATGGTCGCGACTAAGTAGCACTTCTCAGCCAGCTTAAGCGTCGCGGAAACACTCTGTTTGTCACTGCCATGATGATGTGTTTCAAGCCTTACAAGTTCCGCTGGCAGTACATTACGTATTGAAGTTTTACTTGGTTTATCGAGCATCAAAGAGACATCATTAGCTCTTACTTGTAGCCTAACGCGCTCACCCACTTCACCTCGAATCCGTTGTACCCACAGACTGGCGTGCTCTGCCAATTCAACTCTCGACAGCGCGTAGATCGCATTGTGCTCTACCAGAGTTCCTTCAAACAGAGAACTCTGCTCAGAAAAAGATTGCCATGGTTTCATCACTTTAGAGGACCAAACGGCTTCAAGGGTACCGCAGGCCGCCACTTTACCGTTATCAATGACAACCAAGTTTTCTGCAAGCTGCAGCACTTCATTTAAACTGTGAGAAACATAGAGTATTGGAATATCAACGTTACTAGCGAGCTGCTCTAGAAAAGGCAAGACTTCTCGTTTACGCGGCAAGTCTAAGGAAGCTAACGGTTCATCCATCAATAATATGTTAGGTTTAGAGAGCAAAGCTCGGCCTATCGCGACACGCTGCTTTTCCCCTCCCGAAAGCTGATTTGGAAAACGATCTAACAGATCATTCAATGCCAACAACTCAACTATTTGCCTAAAATATCGTTCATCTTTACTCGAAGCGCCATAAAGTAGATTGCCTTTAACGCGAAAGTGTGGAAACAAACGAGAATCTTGAAATACATACCCTACTTTTCTTTGGTAAGTAGGTACGTTAATCGCAAGTTGGGAGTCAAACAACGTATGGCCATTAATCGTAATCTCGCCTGAATCAGGGGTCTTTAGTCCGGCAATGGCGTTAATCAAGGACGTTTTACCTGAGCCAGACCGACCAAACACCGCGGTGATCCCTTTCGCCGGTAGCGTAAGATCAATATCAAAAGACTGGCTACCAAGCGCTTGTTGGTACTTCACAATTAGGCTCATGTTAACGTCCCCCTAAGCGGCGATTGCTGTAACGAGCCAGCCATTCTGATGCCATCATAGAAGCCAAAGCAATAATGATAGAGATGACGCATAAACGCATGGCGTCTGATTCTGCACCCGGCGTTTCAATAAAACTGTACATCGCAAGAGGAATGGTTTGCGTTTCTCCGGGAATATTGGACACAAAGCTAATTGTTGCGCCAAACTCACCAAGACTACGAGCGAAAGAGAGCATAGTGCCCGTAATAATTCCTGGAATGATTAAAGGTAAAGTCACCGTAAAAAACACTTTAAAGGGTGATGCCCCAAGGGTTGCTGCCGCTTGTTCAAGCTTATGGTCGACGCTTTCTAAACTTAAGCGTATTGAACGTACCATTAACGGAAGAGCAACAACAATACAGGCGATGACCGCCCCTTTCCAATTAAATGAAAATACCAAATCAAAACGTTCATACAACCATTGGCCAATAAAACCCTGTCGACCCATAGAGATCAGCAACAGATAGCCGATAACGACCGGAGGCAATACCAACGGAAGATGGACTAAGCTATCTAATAGGCTTTTACCGACAAAGCTTTTCTTGGCTAACAACCAAGCTAATCCAATGCCAATCGGAATCAACCACAGTATGGTGTAGCTCGCGACTTTTAGACTCAGCAAGAGCGCTTCAATTTCGTAATCAGTCAGCACGTACATTTCCTGAATCAAAGCCATATTTACCAAACACTTTTATCGCAGACTCACTTCGCAAGTAACGAGCGAATTCGAGAGTTGCTTCTTTCTCATTTAGTGTGGCGAGCGGGTAAACAATAGGATCATGTGTCTGCTCTGGAAAAACAGCCAAGGTTACAACCTTATCACTCAGCATCGCATCAGTTTGATATACCACTGCCAATGGTGCTTCTTGGCGTTCTACCAAAGTAAGAGCAATACGCACATTATTGGTTGGGGCCAACTGTTTGTTAAGCAATGACCACACACCCATGTGTTCAAGTGACTGCTTAGCGTAGATACCCGCTGGTACTGCATTAGGCATACCAATGGCTAGCCTTCCTTTGCCAAGTGCACGTTGCCACTGACTGGAATCAGTGAGTTCAAAACTCTCCGCTGAGCCTGTTGGAGCGACCAACACCAATTTGTTTTCGACCAAATTTGTGACAGCGTCACCTGCGACAACATTAGACTCGACAAGGTAGGTCATCCACTTCTCGTTGGCCGAGATAAACAAATCGGCGGGTGCGCCATTGGTAAGCTGACGTGCTAACGACGAGCTACCAGCAAATACAGTCGTAACATCAATACCGTGTTGGCTCTCAAACTGACTGGCTAATTCATTAACGACATTCGTCAATGACGAGGCAGCATAAACTCTGAGTTTTTCTTTCGCACTAACACTAAGCGGTGAAAGTGCGATCACGGCACATAATAGTGAATGGGTTAACTTCATGAATTACAGTTCCAGACTTGGCCAAAGCAAGGATAAATCTAAGTGTTCTTCTACCGCGTCAGCGATACGATTGATCGCCTTCTCTTGATTCAGCTTGTGATCAACTTGAACAACATCACTGACACCAACCCATTTAGCAATAGAAGTCACTGCATCAGGGCTGTCAAAGATACCATGTAAATAGGTACCAAACACTTGATTACAATCACTGATAGCACCGTCTAACCTACCACCTTGGAGTAATATTGGTGCATCGTGCCCAACCTCGGTTACGCCCGCGTGAATTTCGTAGCCGCTGACCGCGATTGCATCTCCCGCAAGGTTAAGCGTTCCTGACACATTGGAAAGTTGTTTATTTGCTGCAAGCTCTGTTTCGATATCGAGATACCCGAGTCCAGCAGAACACCCAGCCTCACCTTCTATACCTAAAGGATCAGAAATGATCCTTCCCAACATCTGATAACCACCGCAAATCCCCATGACTTTTCCGCCTAGGCGTATATGCCGAGCAATATCTGAATCCCAGCCCTGTGACCGCAAGTAATCGAGATCATCTCTTACTGCTTTAGAGCCCGGAAGAATCACAAGGTCGGCGTGTTGAATCGGCTCCCCTTGCCCTACGAAACGCAAGTCAATATCTGGGTTAGAGCGCAATGCATCGAAGTCTGTATGATTGCTAATGCGAGGAAATACCGGTACAACAACATGCAGCTTGGTCGCATTGGAGGCAACTTGCTGATTATTGATGGCATCTTCCGCTTCCAAGTCAAAACCGTGTAAATAAGGTAAAACCCCAATCACTGGCTTAGAGGTTTTTTTCTCCAGCCACTCTAATCCCGGTTTCAGTAACTCGATATCGCCTCTAAAACGATTTATAACAAACCCTACCACGCGATCTTGTTCTGATTGTGATAATAACGCTAGCGTCCCGTATAGGTGGGCAAAAACACCACCTTTATCAATATCAGCGATAATGATTACTGGCACATCCGCCTCTTCAGCAAAACCCATGTTCGCAATGTCGTTTTCACGTAAGTTAATCTCAGCAGGACTGCCTGCACCCTCGATAACAACACTGTCAAACTCGTTTTGTAGCTTGGCAAAAGACTCTAGAACAAAAGGAAGTGCAAATTGCTTATAGCTTTGGTAGCCGATGGCGTTCATATCAGCTACCGCCTTTCCTTGTACAATCACCTGCGCACCTGTATCGGTACACGGCTTGAGGAGTACAGGATTCATGTCGACTGTAGGCGTCACTCCTGCCGCTATGGCTTGTACATACTGAGCTCGGCCAATCTCACCACCATCCGCAGTTACCGCACTATTGAGTGCCATATTCTGCGATTTAAATGGTGCCACGTGAACATTCTTCCTTGCCATAACACGGCATAAAGCTGCCACCAGAACACTTTTACCTGCGTCTGACGTCGTCCCTTGGACCATAAGCGCTTTGTGAGTAGGCTGCATATTGAATACTTGATGATAATTGTATGATTAGAAAAGATAATAGCGGTTTTCCGCACGATAAGACAATAAATGAATCGAATATGAATGTTGCTCTCACTACGGGTTCAAATCCAGTGTTGTTTAATAGCGACATCAACAAACAACAGTCACGAGAACAATGATGAAAATTAAATCACTTATCCTAGCGACAGCAGCGACACTGGTTATGGCTCCAACGATGGCATTGGCTAAAGACAACCATCAACACAACAGTATTCAATACAACGGACCGGTTGATGTGGTGACAGTAGAGTCATTACTGCAAGATACCGGGCATTTTGTCGAAAAAGATGTCGTGGTTGAAGGTCACCTACTTCGCCAGATTCGTCACGACGAATTTGTCTTTTCTGATGGCAAAGCAGAGATCCAAGTCGAACTGGATGATGATATCCATTTAACACAGCCTCTCGATGCATCAACAAAAGTACGTCTTTATGGTGAATACGAAGGTGGGAATACCCCAGAAATTGAAGTAGACCACATTCAAATTCTGTAAAACTGTTTCATTATCCGACAATTACGTTAGTATTTGGCTTGTATATTGCAAGCCAAATACATAGTCAAAAAAATGATGTAAGTCGGAGACTGCTTTGAAAAAGTTTATTCTAGCAAGCGCAATGGTATGTGCAGGCTTTACGGGGATGGCACAAGCCAACAATTTTAATTACACCTATGGCGAGCTTCGTACTTCCATAGGCCCTGAAAGTACAGGTATCGAAGTCAGTACGTTTTTAACGGAAAACTCACACCTTATTGCACGCGTTGACTCTCAGTTCGACGGTGACTATGACCTTGCTGGCGGAATCGGCTTTAACGGCCCGGTATCACAGTTTGCAGACGTCTATGGCCAGTTACTTATCCACTACGTCGATTTTCCAGATGATTCTAGCCGTGATAACCGAACGCAAACAGAGATGAACCTCGGTGCTCGCATTTGGTTAACTGACCAAATCGAAGCAACATCGCGTATTGGTCGTAATGGTGACGCCTCAGTTTTCCACGCAGGGGTTCGATTCCACTCCACTGAGCAACTGTCGCTTTCGGCAGAAACTCGCAACAACGGTTTATATGGCCCTCAAATTACTATGTCCGTTAGGTTTCAATTATAAAAAACAGGCGCCTACTTGGCGCCTGTTTTCTTTGATAGATTCCAAATGTTAGTTCGAAACCGCTCGAACAACAATCTTTCTCGGGACTAACTCAACACCGGCCTGATAACGCTTAGAAGCAGCATTTAGAGCCAGTGCCATTGCGCTGTCAGCAATCAATTCAAACTGTTGAGGTAGCGAATTGATTTTGACAGGTAAAAAGTCGAGTAAGCGATTATCACCAAATGTCGCTATATTGAGTTTCCCAACCAGTTCAGGGTGATCTAATAACACATCTAATACACCTTCAAGCAAAGTGTAGGATGTGGTGACGATGGCATCCGGTAAGGTGCTATTGTCTAGCCATTGACGAAGTACGGTTTCCCCTGACTGACGATTAAAGTGTTCACCATAACCCACCATTGATTTCACACCTGCTTGCTTGGTCGCAGATAGAAAGCCAAGCTCACGCTCTCTAGAGATATTTAGGTCAGGAAGAGCACCAATCAGACCAATACTAGTGACGCCGTCACATAAAACGGACTCTGTCAGCTCATTCGCCGCCCCAAAATCCTCACTTATAACACAAGAAAAGTGTTCGTCGTCTAACGGACGGTCAAGTGCAATTACCGGCGTGCCCTTATTTTGAAGCTCCAGATAAAAGTCACTCGCGTCAGGGATGACACTAGCAACAAACAACGCATCAATCTTTCGACTCACTAACGCTTGAACGACTTGTGTTTCGGTTGATGGGTCATCGTCTGAACATGCAATCAAGATCTGATACCCTGCTCTACGCGAGTTTTGCTCCAATAGCTTAGCCAGTCTTGCATAACTGGTGTTTTCTAAATCCGGAATGATTAGGCCAAACGATCGGCTCTGTCCTGCACGCAATGTCGATGCCGCAAGGTCTGGTCGATAGTTATGCTCTTCAACAACAGCCATCACACGACGTTGTGTTTTCTCACTTATACGGTACTTCTGCGACTTACCGTTGATTACATAACTTGCTGTAGTTTTGGAAACGCCCGCTAGTTTGGCGACTTCATCCAGTGTCATATCCTGTACCTTGTTCTGTGCGCGGGATCATAATAATACATTAAAGATCCAACCTTAAGTTGAAGTATATGCTGAACCGATTCAGTATAAAAGCTGAAAGGATTCAGCAAAACTTAAAAGTTGATGGCGATCACCGTAATTAACCAATAGGTACGTGATTAGCTAATTCAATATAGCGATATAGAACAACAGGTTTTGCCGAATTCTTTTAATTACATCTTTTTGCTGAATCGATTCAGTCAAATTAGGTAAACAAATTAGGTCCAAGTGCACGAGATGCGCAATACGGTAATGAGAAATTTAAAAGCTGGAGAAGCCCCATGCTTAAGTTAACCCCAAGTGATATCACCTTATCTCAAACTGCTGACGATAAACTCGCCGCAATCCGAAACATCGCCCTAAGCTTGAGCGATAAAGAGTTAGTTGATAATGGTTATGTAGAAGGAATGCTTAATCGAGAAGCTCAAAACTCGACCTACCTCGGTAACGGAATCGCTATTCCACATGGCACTACTGATACGCGCTCTATGGTAAACACAACCGGGGTTGCCATTCACCACTTCCCAGAAGGCGTTAATTGGGGTGATGGCAACACCGCCTATGTTGCCATTGGTATCGCAGCCAAATCTGATGAGCACCTAAGTATCCTAAAGCAACTCACCAAAGTGTTAGCGGCTGATGGTGTTGAATCCAAACTTCGTCAAGCCACCAGCAAAGAAGAGATCATTGCTCTTCTTCAAGGCAACGTTCAGCTAGAAGCGGATTTGGACGCCGCCTTGATCCAGGTGCAATTCCCGGCCAGCGACATGGTACAAATGAGTGCGGTAGCTGCCGGATTAATCAAGAACGCGGGCAATGCACAGAGTGAATTTGTTGCAGATTTAGTGACAAAGTCACCAACTCATCTAGGACAAGGCTTGTGGTTAGTAGGAAGTAATAAAGCCGTATCCCGAACCGCGGTATCTTATGTCTCCACGGCGAATGATTGCGAGTTTGAAGGCCAGCCTGTAAAAGGTTTGGTCGCCTTTGCCGCGTGTAACGACGCACATGCCTCTATCTTAGCCAACCTATCGCGCATTGTTTTTCAAGGTAATCAAGAGCAGTTACTGCACGCAGATAACACGCAAGTAGTCGAATTACTATCAGGTAACACTGTCACCCAAGAACAAGAAAAAGGCAACCAAGCAACCTTTAAAATTAAAAATGCCCACGGACTTCACGCACGACCTGGCGCTATGCTGGTTGCAGAGGCCAAAAAGTTTGAGTCTAACATTCGCGTTTCTAACCTAGATGGTGACGGAAAAGCAGTTAACGCCAAAAGCTTAATGAAAGTCATCGCTCTTGGGGTTAAACATGGCCATCAATTGCAATTTTCAGCTGAAGGACCAGATGCTGCATTGGCACTGGAATCGATAGGTAAAGCGATTGCTTCCGGTTTGGGTGAGGGTTAAGAAGCATGATGATCCACTCTCAGACAAATACGTCTCCAACAAAAAAAGTCGTCACGGTTACCCTAAACCCAGCACTCGATTTGACGGGCTCTTTAGAAACGCTAAAAGTCGGTTCAGTCAGTTTAGTTGAGCAAAGCGATTTTCATGCGGCAGGCAAAGGGGTCAATGTCGCGAAAGTACTCAGCGACTTGGGTGCCGACGTTACGGTTACGGGCTTCTTAGGTAAAGACAATCCTGAGCTTTTCCATCAACTTTTCAAACAATTAGGTGTTTGTGACAAGTTTGTCGAAGTTGAAGGCGCAACGCGTATCAACGTCAAATTGGTTGAGACAGATGGGCGCGTTAGTGACATTAACTTCCCAGGTGTGCAAGTCAGTATCGATGAGATTGCTCAGTTCGAGCAGACCTTGTTCGAACTCGCCGAGAGCCACGACTACTTTGTCATCGCCGGAAGCTTACCTGGAGGGATAAGCCCAGAGCTTTGTGCCAGTTGGATCGAACGCCTTCATCAACTAGGGAAACGGGTGTTTTTTGATAGCAGCAAAGCCGCACTTCGTGCAGGAATCAATTCGCACCCTTGGCTTGTTAAGCCCAATGATGAGGAGCTCAGCGATTTCGTTGGCCGTGCCCTCACCTCACAAAAAGACTGCCAAAGCGCCGCCATGTCACTCAGTGACAAAGGAATAGAGAACATTGTTGTTTCTATGGGCGCGGACGGCGTGATGTGGTTACAACAAGATCAATGGTTACAGGCGAAACCGCCAAGAATGGATGTGGTCAGTACGGTAGGTGCTGGTGACACCCTAGTCGCCGGTCTCTGTTGGGGTCACATGCAACAGTTTGAAAAACAAGAACTACTACGCTTCGCGACGGCGCTTTCTGCTCTTGCAGTAAGCCAAGTTGGCGTTGGCTTAACCAGTCAGGAAGAACTGGACACTATCAAGCTTCGCACCGAAGTGAGCGAGCTTTACCCAAATACGCACTTAGACAATAACTAAGGAACAGAAGGTTATCACTATGAACATTGCCATTATTACAGCGTGTCCAAGCGGGGTTGCAAACAGCATCTTAGCGGCAGGCTTATTGGAACAAGCAGCAGCTAATCTGGGTTGGAATGCGAAGATTGAGTGTCAATCCAGCGTTGTTGAACCGACACAACTCACTGAGCAAGAGATTGAACAAGCTGAAGCAGTCATTATTGCAGCCAATACTCCCGTTGATACATCCCGCTTTGTCGGTAAAAAAGTCTACCAAGCGCAAATCAGTCAAGTCACTGTCGACCCGACCGCTTTTCTCCAATCAGCGGTTGAAAATGCAGCAGTTCTTGAAAAAGAACAGGTGACAGTAGAAACAAGCCCAGTCGAGACTAAAAAGATCGTTGCGATCACGGCTTGTCCTACAGGTGTCGCGCACACATTTATGGCCGCAGAAGCCCTTGAAGAAGAAGGCAAACGCCGCGGTCATCAAATCAAAGTAGAAACACGTGGCTCCGTTGGCGCCAAAAACCAGTTAACAGATCAAGAGATTGCAGAAGCAGATTTGGTCATTATTGCGGCAGACATTGAGGTGCCTCTCGATCGTTTCAGCGGCAAAATGATGTATCGAACCAAAACGGGCCCAGCGCTAAAGAAAACCGCTGAGGAAATGGACAAAGCATTTGAGCAAGCTACGACTTACCAGCACTCTGGGAGCGCAGCGTCTTCTGAAAATGAAGAGAAAAAAGGGGCCTATAAGCATCTAATGACCGGGGTTTCTCACATGCTCCCTGTTGTTGTCGCCGGTGGTTTGATCATCGCCCTATCCTTCGTTTTCGGTATCGAAGCATTTAAAGAAGAAGGAACACTGGCTGCTGCGCTAATGTCTATTGGTGGTGGCTCTGCATTCGCACTCATGATCCCTGTGCTTGCTGGTTACATTGCTTTCTCTATCGCCGACCGTCCGGGCCTCGCGCCGGGTTTAGTGGGCGGTATGCTCGCTAGCTCAACGGGCGCAGGATTCTTAGGAGGCATCGCAGCGGGCTTTATTGCCGGCTACGCAGCGAAGTTCCTCGCTGACAAAGTGTCGTTGCCTCAATCTATGGAAGCACTGAAACCTATTCTGATCATTCCGTTCGCTGCCACACTGTTTACTGGTCTTGTCATGATCTATATCGTCGGTGGCCCTGTCTCAGGCATCATGAATGGACTAACAGACTTCCTCAACAATATGGGCTCTGACAGTGCAGTACTTCTCGGTATTATTCTTGGTGCCATGATGTGTTTCGATTTAGGTGGTCCAGTAAACAAAGCCGCGTACGCGTTTGGTGTTGGCTTGCTCGCATCACAAACCTACGCGCCTATGGCTGCCATTATGGCGGCGGGTATGACACCAGCTTTAGGTATGGGTCTGGCAACCTTTATCGCAAAAAACAAGTTTGAGCAAAGCGAGCGTGAAGCAGGTAAAGCCTCTTTTGTTCTTGGGTTGTGCTTTATCTCTGAAGGGGCGATTCCATTTGCAGCGAAAGATCCAATGCGCGTTATCCCTGCCTGTATGGCTGGTGGTGCGTTAACCGGTGCTTTATCTATGCTGTTTGGCGCCAAGCTAATGGCTCCGCACGGTGGATTATTTGTACTGCTTATCCCGAACGCAATCACTCCAGTATTAATGTACTTGGTTGCGATTGCGGCAGGCACTGCAGTAACGGGCTTTAGCTATGCCTTCCTAAAATCTCGCTCTGAGTTAAAAGAAGCTTCAGCGCAAGCTTAACCCCCAACGCGCTTCTGAAAACCAAAGCACCTCTAGTAGGTGCTTTTTTTATGCTCGCTAGTCGCATCGACGATTGAATAGTTAGCGTAGGATTATGCATGAGCGCTCACAGTAATTCATTCACTAATCTTATATCATTCATTGCTTATACAACTTTAGGACTACTCAACTCGCAATGCCTGCACCTCGCTTCAAACTTGCCATTCAATTTTTGCTTACGTTTTGTGTCCTATCGCTGGTCCCAATGTTGTATTTTTATGGTGAGTTCGAAGAGATTGATCAAGAAACTTTGATTACGGTTGAGCAGGACAATCGATACAAACTTGAATATTCAAAAGCCGAATTGCTCACCACTCTTAGTCAAATCAATACGTCATTACGATCGCTATCTTCAAACGGTCTGTTTAATCAAGCCATCATTAATCCATCCGAGGCTAATTTAGACGCGCTCAAAGATTTTTGGTTATTGGTGTCTCAGACCCAAGGTTATTACTCACAACTGAGGTTTCTTGATCTAAAAGGTAACGAAGTGGTTCGCGTCAATAGTAGTAAATATATCTCAGAAATCGTCGATAAGTACCGTCTGCAGTACAAAGGTGATAGAGAGTATTTCCGCTATGCCCAAACACTTAAAGCCGGAGAAGTAGGCTCATTTGGCATCGATTTGGAGGTCGAACAAGGTACTTACAGTTACCCACTTACCCCTGCATATCGCGTCATTATTCCAATTGAGTTACTTGGCGAAAAGAAAGGCTATTTTGTCGCGAATTTGGATTTACCGCGAATCTACAAATCTCTGGCCTATAAACGAAATCTGTTTAACCTACCAAGTGTGGTCGATGCTAACGGCTATTATTTGATGTCGAATTCTGACGAGCCCATCTTCGGTCACGTCATTGAACAAAATGCACAGTCGAACATCCCTGCTCTTTACCCATCTCTGTGGCGACAAATCCAATTGAAAGATTCCGGAACGGTCAGAGACGGTAATGCTTGGTTTTCTTTCCTTAAAATTGAAACAACGCGCCACGGTTTTGAGCAAGATCTCAGCTTTATCATCAAAACGGATCTTAGCGAGGTCGCCCCTCTTACTGATGCAGCTCGTACCGAATTATTCGTTCAGGCGACCTTCTTGTTTATTATCATTCTTTTGATCACATTTGGTTTTATTACCTGGAACTACAACCACGAAAAAAACAGCATGGCGAGTAAGATTGCCCGAGCAGCAATGAATGGCGTATCAGCTATGGTGATAACCGACCACAACAACCGAATCTTACAGGTCAACGAAGAGTTCACGCGTGTCAGCGGTTATGAATTGGATGACGTAAAAGGCAAGCAACCTTCGATTTTCGCCTCAGGGAAGCACAATCAAGAGTTCTATATGGAGATGTGGAAAGAGCTCGAACTTCATGGGGTTTGGGAAGGTGAAGTGGTCAATAAAAGGCGTGATGGTTCAAAAATTACTGAGATACTTCGCATACAAACCGTCCGTGATAAGCATGAGATCATTCAATTTTATGTCGCTTCTTTTATTGATATTTCCCATAGGAAAGAGCTTGAAGACCGCCTGCGTGATTTAAGTGAAAAAGATCCTCTCACTAGCCTTTGGAACCGAAGAAAGTTTGATGCAGAGATGTCGGCGCAAACGCTGAGAATTAAACGCTATCCAACCAGTGAACAAGCCAGTCTAGCGATACTCGACATTGACCATTTCAAACGCGTCAATGACAAATTTGGTCATGATAAAGGCGACCAAGTGATCAGAGCGGTGGCTGTTGTACTGGGTGAACACCTACGCGAGACCGATGTTATTGCACGCATTGGGGGCGAAGAATTTGCCATTATTATGCCGCATACCCCACTCAATGAAGCAGAGATCGTGGTCAACCGCCTACGTACAGCGATTCATATTGAAAGTGAGCTCGGTATCACAATTAGCGCTGGCGTAACAGACATCTGTGAAGACCCCAGCGCGAGCTACAAACGCGCCGATATAGCACTATACGAATCCAAAACTCTAGGCCGTAACCAAGTCAATATACTTACCACAAGCGAAAACTCTTCCATTGCCTAATTTTGGTGCAGTGCGTTTGTTTCCCTGCACCATCGTATACCAAAGGCGTCACACAAATCGCGTGTAACACCTGAAATCCTTAGCCTTGGCTAATTGGCTCAATTCTTGTACTACCCTCATATGACCCCCTTTGCACTGTTATGGAGAATAGTATGCAAGATACCCTAACCATCATCCTTGCCGGAGGCATGGGCTCACGCTTGAGTCCATTAACGGATGACCGCGCTAAGCCCGCAGTACCATTTGGTGGTAAATATAGAATTATCGATTTTACCTTAACCAATTGCCTTCACTCCGGATTGCGCCAAATACTCGTCCTCACCCAATACAAATCTCACTCATTACAAAAACATCTCCGAGATGGTTGGTCGATCTTCAATCCCGAGTTGGGCGAATTTATAACTGCGGTTCCGCCGCAAATGCGCGGAGGTGGTAAGTGGTATGAAGGAACGGCTGATGCTATCTATCACAACCTTTGGTTGGTAGAACGCAGTGACGCAAAACATGTCATTGTCCTTTCCGGCGATCATATTTATCGCATGGACTACGCAGAAATGCTCAAGGATCACATCGACAACAAGGCGAAACTTACGGTTGCCTGTATGGATGTTCCACGCAAAGAAGCGTCTGCCTTTGGTGTATTGTCATGCGACAGCAACAATTTGATTGACACATTTTGCGAAAAACCGGCTGATCCCCCAGCAATGCCGGGAAATGAAAACCGCAGCCTAGTTTCTATGGGCATTTACATATTCGAAAAAGAAACGCTGCAAAAAATACTCATGGAAGATGCAGAGAATGCTTCATCGTCCCATGATTTTGGCAAGGATATTATTCCGAAGTTGATTGATGATCAGTGTGTGTACGGGTACAACTTTTGTCAGGATCGCGGACGAGTCGCGCGCGATTGTTATTGGCGCGATGTTGGCACAATTGATTCATTCTACCAAGCGAATATGGACTTGCTTGAGCCTGTCCCACCGATGAACCTATACCAATCTAATTGGGCAGTTAGAACTTACGAATCTCAGTTTCCGCCTGCTAGAACAGTCTCTTCAGCTACAGGCAACGAAGGCATATTTATCAACTCAATCATAGCCAACGGTGTCGTCAATTCTGGTGGTTCTGTGCAGCATTCTATCATTTCATCTAACGTCAGAATTCACGATAGCTCAACCATTGTTGACAGTATTATTTTCGATGACGTTGAGGTCGGCGAAGGCTGTAAACTGGTCAATTGCATCGTAGACAAGCATGTAAAAATACCCGCTAACACCGAAATTGGCCTTAACCGGGTAGCCGATGCCAAACGCTTCCACATATCCGAAAATGGAATCGTGGTTGTACCGGAGAGTTACCGCTTCTAATGCACAACAAAAACGCCTTGGTCAATGACCAAGGCGTTTCTCGTTTAGCTCGTTGTTACGGGCAAGTTACTTCATCCCAGAACCAATTTGACTGAGTTGGAGATTCCCACGAGCCAGGGCTGTTTTTTGCCACGAAACATTTTCCGTTATGGCTATAAGTATCACCGTTAACCGCTTTCGTTACACCAGGCTCCCATACCGACACGGTTCCTGAACCCGCATTACCGCCGCTGTCACCGCCAGTATCTCCACCGTTTCCGCCACTGCCTGCTGTTAAGTCCGCTAGCGGTAGGTCGGGTTGTTCAAACTTGAACGCGTAGTCTACACCGTTGATAGTCACTGAATAGTTAGCTGGGCCAGAAATTGGTAAGTAGTACACCATGTCTAATTCGTATGTACCACCAGCCGGCAGATCTTTCCACGCAGGTAGGCTAAAGGCTACGCGGTGCATTGTACCGTCCAAACCACCAATATTATTGGCGCGAGTATGACCCGATGAAATCACCGCCAAGCCACCACCAGATTGATCTTTCGCGTTGTCAGGCGCAGAAACTGGAATATCGAACTGGAATTCAGTTCCGCCAGGGATCGCTTGCCCCGTGTTGTTCGTAAAGGTGACCTTCGGGTTGATCGGATAGTTTTGATCTCCCACTTTAAAGCCACCAACAGAGACACTGATGTCTACTGCTTCAGTCGGAATCGCTCCCGTTGCAATCTTATTGCCGTATGGCGTCGCAGATTTAAACTTATCGTAGATGGCTTTCGTCATGGTATTACCCATGTGGTATTCACCACCACCATTGATACACGCTTGCTCCGTTGTATCAATCGAAGTGCGCTTACCATTTGCATCAAGCACATAACAGTTATAGTCGCCTGCTAGTTCCCAGAACATGATGCCGCCAATTTCCTTATCGATAACGTAATCTGCTTTTACGTTTACAGATGCTTCGTCTTCCGTAGAAAGGAAAACTGACTTCTCCGCATTCCATAACCAAGGGGCTACGGCAACGGCGTCATAGTTACGCTCATACGTCCCGACAAACTTATCCGTTGGATCATTAATAGGATCCAGTTTGTACGCTTCTGTATAAGTACCCCAAATCCCATGCTCTAGGTTCTTCGCATGCCACATTGGGCCTGAGCCTGCTCCCATTTCGTTACCTTTAGGATCGGTATCGTGCCACATGTTATCGATACCTACAGCACCGTTACCACAGTTGTTCTTCTCGCCTTCACCCGTACCTTCAGGACATTCAGCCTGGTTAGGTAAAGCAGCTCTGCCCCACAAGCCGTTGGTACCACCAGTAACACCTTGCCAACCACGCGTATAGTAAGGCACACCGATATTAATACGACCCGCCGGCATTGAACCTCTGAAGTAGTGATAAGCCCAGTCCGTATTTAGGTAACCAATGCCGCCATAGGCCGCCGTACCATAGACATTCCATTGAGCCAATTCAGAATCTTCACCAGTATCAAATAACGCAGCATTGTGACCAACATGATCATTCCACGCACCGTGAAGGTCATAAGACATGATGTTTACGTAATCGAGATACTTAGTCACATCAAATGTTTCCATACCTCGTAGCAGGTAACCTGATGAAGGTGCCGCGATAGTCAGCATGTAATGCACGCCATCTTGCGCAGAAGCTACATCGAGCTTTTCACGTAAAACTTTCATCAATTCTTGATAAGACGCCCATAAGTAAGCACGACGAGGCTCCATGAATGCTTTATCGTATGGGTTGCCAGCACCAGCCATTGACGTTGGGTATTCGTAGTCGATGTCTAAACCGTCAAATTTGTAGGTACGCATCATTTCAACGGCTGACGCAGCAAATTTTTCAATGCCGGCATGATTGATTGAGCCGTCGGCATTGGTTGTCATGGTGTAGAAACCGCCATCGGCAACACGATTACCGTCTGCACCAAAGTGACCACCTGTTTCTGCCCAACCACCAATTGAAATGAGTGTTTTGACGCCATGGCGCTCTTTGTATGTCGCTAGTGCACCAAAGTGGCCTTTGAAGCCTAGGTTCGGATCAATGTCGACACCCGCCCACTCTTTACCAGTTGCAACATTGTTAGGGTCATTAACATCCCCTAAATTAACTTTTCCATCTGGACCAATACCAACGAACGCATAGTTAATGTGTGTTAGCTGTTCCCACGGGATATCTTTGACCAAGTAGGCCGCTTGAGGATCATCGCCGCTGCGCCAACTCGTAAAGTAACCAATCACACGACGTGGGTGGTCTGTCCCCATCTGTTCACGACCTTCTTCATCGTAGATCGTACAGTAAGGCACATTAACCCCTTCAGTTTGGTACAAGCCATCAGGGCGACAGTTTGCCACTGTTGGCGCACCATTAACTTTGAGCGTTGCCGATGTCGAGTTAGTCGTTGCACCAAGATTGTCTGTCGCTTTTGCGTATACAGATAAAGTGCCTGAAGAGGTTGTCGTATAATCCAAAGTGTAAGGTGCGCTAGCCACTGTGCCCACTAAGGAGCCAGCAACATAAAAGTCTACTTTATCTACGCTACCATCTGTGTCTGCTGCTTCAGCCGTTAAGGTCACCACTCCACCAACGTCAACGGTGGTAACAGAAAGTGCAACACTGATTGTCGGCGACTCGTTCCCCGGTGTACTGGAGTCAACACTGATGTTCACGCTACTTACTTGGCTTGCTTCACCTTTATCGTCATAGGCAATAGCAGTGATGGTGTGATTGCCCGTGGTTGACGCCCAGCTAGCAGAATGCGGCGCGTTGCTACTTTGACCAACTATCACTCCATCAACAAAAAATTCAACGCTCGCGACTGTTCCATCACTGTCACTCGCGCTCGCTGTAATGGTGACTAAGTCCCCTTCAGTAAATGCATCAGACGACAACGGTGCCGTTATGTTAGCCACTGGTGGTTCATTCACCACCACGCCACCGTCGCAGCTCCCCAACGATTGCCAAAAGCCCCACGGGCCAGCGGTTTCGGCGGGACTATTTCCCTGAGTCCAATAGTTTGCTTGATACGCCTCGTTGGCTTGCTGGACTTGATCTCCGCCATTATAAACAGCCGACGAATCCCATTGTGGCAACGCGCTACAATCAACAGCGGCGTAGCTGTTGAATGCAATCAGGCATGATGCGCTTAACGTACTGAGTGTAAACACACGCTTTTTCACGTTTACATTAGGTGAGTGCATAGTGCTCTATCCTTAAGTTATTGTTTCAACGTATTAAATTCACTGCATAGTGCAGAGAAAAAACTTATAAATCGATTAAAAATAACCATAGATTAGCCGCACGAAATCACGAGAATTAATTCGTTATACTTCAAATTGACTCGCAATCGGTTGTATATTTATTGCAATAAACCAGCACTTATTTTGCATCAATTACTAAATTCTGATTTATTTTCCTGATAAAAAAATAAGCCTCTGAGCTGGCTCGCAAAGAGGCTTATTAATCAAAGAGATTGACTAGATCTCCTATAGGGGTCTGTAGAAATCATACTGTAGATCTGTTAGGCAGCATGATTTACTAAGGTTTTAGTATGAATGAGTCGCATTCATTAAAAAACAGTAATTATGTAAATTGATTTTTCCCCTTTTGCTAGAGACTTAACTCGCCAATCGCATTCCTTTCGGCGTCTCATTGAAGTGGCGTTTGTACTCTCGCGAAAATTGAGAGCTGCTGTTGTACCCGACAAGTCTCGCGGCATCGTTAACTTTTTTGCCCTCAAGCTGAATCAGCTCTTTCGCTTTATTCAAACGCACTTTTTTTATGTACTGAATCGGAGATTCCAACGTTATTTCACGAAATGCACTGTGAAATGCTGACGTACTCATGTTTGCCTCTTCGGCTAAACTCTGAACAGAAAGGTTAGCTGCGTACTCGCGGTGGACTTTCTCTAGCGCTTTCGCAACCCGAGCATAATGCCCTTCATGATGCGCAAGATTGAACAAAACATGCCCTTCACTGCTTCGTAACGCTCGATAAACCAGCTCTTCTTTCAGTGCATCGCCGAGCATCTCACACTCGATGGGATCACACAGGGCTTTCATTACCCGCTGACACACGTCAAGCATACTTGGCTCCATACGCACTGACTTTAAACCGCAGCTGTTCTCATCGTGACAACCACGAGGCTCGAACCCCAGCTTTTCTAATCGAACAACTTGGCGGTGAAGCACTTTCGGGTCAATGTCGATTGACAAGCCCAGTAGTGGCTCGTTGTCTTTCGGAATCGCTTCACACTCTAAAGGCATAGGAACTCCAACCACTAAGTAGTCTTCTGGACCATAAGGCACAGGTTGATTACCAATGTGGATATTTTTATTGCCTTGTCCTAACACAATGACACCGGACTGATAAACAAAAGGTTGACGAGAGTTACCGCGGCTACTTCGATAAAACCATACCCCTTCTATCGCCGTATGATAAATACCTTCTAGCTCATTGAGTTTTTGGTATTCAACGTATTGACTCATTAACTCCGCTAGGCTCATGGGACCTCACTTATGTTCGCATGGCAAAGATGTTTGTAGCTTTAGGCAATATTTATGGAGAATTTCGCCTATCAGAAGCCACTTCTACGTACTATTATGCACTCATAATCAAATGACGCAATGTCTACAGTGCGTCGTAATCACAACACGGAAGCAAGAGGCAAACAAATGCAATTCACTTACGTTAATCCAACCCAAATCTTCTTTGGACAAGGTCAAATCGCATCCATTAAACAAGCGGTAGCGAATCAAAATAAAGTACTTGTGATATACGGCGGCGGCTCGATCAAACGCAATGGCGTGTATGATCAAGTTGCTTCTGCTTTAGAAGGCATTGAATGGACAGAATTCTCAGGTGTCGAGCCCAACCCAACCAAAGAAACATTAGATAAAGCGGTCAAGATCGTAAAAGAGCAAAACATCGATTTTATTCTTGCTGTCGGTGGTGGTTCGGTGATCGATGGCTCTAAATACGTTGCTGCATCAGCTAAATACGACGGAGATGGTTGGGACATTTTGACGGGCGCACACCAGGTATCGGATGCAGTTGCCATTGGTGCAATTTTGACGCTGCCTGCAACTGGCTCCGAATCAAATATGGGCGCTGTGATCACTAAGGCTGAAACTCAAACTAAGCTGGCATTCTTGTCTCCATTCGTTCAACCAAAATTTGCGGTTCTTGACCCAGACGTAATGAAAACTCTACCAGAAAAACAACTACTCAATGGAGTGGTCGATGCGTGGGTGCATGTGTGCGAGCAATACTTAACGTCTGACCATGGTGCGATGGTACAAGACGGTTATGCAGAGACTCTGCTCAAGACACTTAAATCGCTAGGTGAGCGTTTTGAAGATCGTGACAACGATGCATGGCGAGCAAACTTGATGTGGTCAGCAAACCAAGCGCTGAACGGCCTAATTGGTTCTGGTGTTCCTCAAGATTGGGCAACGCACATGATTGGCCACGAAATGACGGCACTATGGGGTGTAGACCACGCACGTTCGCTAGCGATCGTTCAGCCGTCGCTGCTCCGTAATCAAATTGAAGTGAAACGAGCCAAACTAGAACAAATGGGGGTTAACGTTTTTGGCCTTGAGCAAACGTCTGACCTCGCTGAACGCACCATCAGTGCGATTGAGGATTTCTACAAATCTCTCAACGTAGAGACGCAGTTTAGCGATTACGAGTCTTCTAAAGAGGACGCCATCGAAGCCGTTATCACGCAACTTTCGGAACACGGCATGGTGCAACTGGGCGAAAAACAACAAATTTCTCTAGAGCATAGCCGAGAAATTTTAGCCAACGCTATTGCTTAGTCTAATCACTCTCTTTACTCTATAAACGGCATTTATATGCCGTTTTTTTAGAGTAAGGTTTATGTGGTTTATCATCGGCGCATTGTGCGTGCTTCATGTTTTTAGTATAGAAAGAAAATCTAAATGGCTGTTTTATTTAACTAAAGCGACGCCAATCTTACTCATGTCTTATCTAGTTTTTTGCGAGCACAAGCTCAACCAACTG
>NZ_AEVT01000055.1 GCF_000189275.1 Vibrio sinaloensis DSM 21326
GGCGTTGCTCACTACTTAACGCGGCGTTAGCTGGATGGTTATAACTATGAAAAATTATTTCAGTATTTTAGTTCTTTTGGTTGCAGTAGAAGCGTATGGAGGAAACATTACAATGTGGCCAGACTTAACTTCGATAAAGTATGTGTCTGATAGGGTCGCGAACGAGAAAGATGTTGGTGATGGATCTGCGGTGTTTTTACTTCAATCAGAAGGGAAAAGTATAGGGAGCCCTATACCTATTGAAATTCCCCAGTATGCTTTCCACACTAACTTAGAAACGGGTGAAAAGAGAAGCGTTGTAGTTATACAAGCGGAAGAAGCGAATGGCCAAAAAGTTGTGGGCGCAATAGATATTCAGTCTAATGGTTTTATGGTTGGTTTATTGTTTGAGTTTGATTTGCTAGGTACAAAACCACCTCGATAGCAATCAGCAGCTAACAAACTGTTTAAGAGTGATTCGCAACGCGTGGCA
>NZ_AEVT01000054.1 GCF_000189275.1 Vibrio sinaloensis DSM 21326
CTTATGTGTTGCCCTGGCTCATTTTGAAGAACTCGGTGCGTGCCTTTATCGTGGACCAATGGAAATTGAAGATGGGCTTTCAATGTGCCAAGTTGAGGACCCATTTGGAAATTTAATAGGACTACGTGGGAAAACCACATAACAAATTGTTCAAGAGGGATTCTCAACGCGTGGCATTTTTACTATGCGTTAGTTTTGGTGTTTAAGGTGGTATGCGGCGGCATCGGTATTGCGTTGCTCACCCCTTAACAAGGCGTTAGG
>NZ_AEVT01000053.1 GCF_000189275.1 Vibrio sinaloensis DSM 21326
ACTGTTACTCGTATATACGCGTAACCACATCATCAGTGTACTAATCTGACGATGACAATTTGTGGAGAGATGGCTGAGTGGTTGAAAGCACCGGTCTTGAAAACCGGCATACGTTAATAGCGTATCTAGGGTTCAAATCCCTATCTCTCCGCCACATTAAGAAGCCTCGCTAGAAATAGCGAGGCTTTTTTCATTCAAGCCCACAGCATTCGCAGTGGGCTTAATTGTATCTGGTGTAGCATTTTCACCAACGAAAAAAGCCAACACGCTAGTGTCGGCTCTATTCCGTTTAATCCAGCTTTTATTTACGTGTTGCCACTCGATCACGAAGCGATTGTTTCTCGGCTTCTGAAAGAAAAGCGACGTCGAGACCATTCACCTGAGCTTGACGGATTTGCTCCTGAGACAAACCCGCTTCAGGTGCGGCAACCTGGTACTCATATGGCAGTTCAATGCCTTCTACCGCAGGATCATCGGTATTTAGACAAGCCAATACACCGTGTTCTAGGAAATGCTTAATTGGATGGCTCGCTAGCGATTCTACCGTGCTAGTTTGGACGTTAGATGTTAGGCAAGATTCGATACCGATACGATGCTCAACTAGGTAATCCATCAACTTTGGATCATGGATTGCTTTTACACCATGTCCAATTCGAGTTGCTCCAAGCTCTTGAATTGCCTGCCACATACTTTCAGAACCAGCCGCTTCACCAGCGTGCACAGTTACGTTTAGTCCGGCATCTTTCACCTGAGAAAAATGTTTAACAAAACGCTCCCCTGGCTGGCCAAGCTCATCTCCCGCTAGGTCAACAGCAATGATGTGGTCTCGTTGAGTTAGGATGGCATCAAGTTCTTGTTGGCATGCATCAGTACCAAAAGTACGGCTCATGATTCCGATAAGGTTAGTCTTGATACCAAAATCACGTACGCCAGCATGTACCCCATCGACAATGGCTTCTACTACTCCCTCAATTGGTAATTTGTGTTTCATCGCCATGTAGTAAGGTGAAAAACGCAATTCGGCATAATCGATTTGAGCATGAAGAGCATCTTCAACATTTTCATAAGCGACTCGACGGCAAGCGTCCAAATCTCCTAGCACTGAAACTCCCCAGTCAAGTTTGGATAAGAAGGCAACAAGGGATGGCTCCGCTTCAACGATCTGAACATGTGGAGTCAAACCCTCTATATCGTATGCTGGCAGTGCGATACCAAATTTTTGGCCGAGGTCTAAAATGGTTTGCGTGCGAATATTGCCATCAAGGTGGCGATGCAAGTCAGTTACAGGAAGCGATTTGGTGATCATAATACTTGTTCCAACGAATTAGATTGGCAGTAAGTATATGAAGCATAAATATTAGTGTCAGGCGATCCAGCTCAGAAAAGCGACAATTCCTTGCCGTGGCTAACTCATGCTTACTAAATCTGTTGGCCAGTCAGCAAAAGGGACGGGCCTGCTGTAAAGGAAGCCTTGTGCTTGAGGGCAGTTAAGCTGAGACAGCATGTGAGCCTGCTCCGTCGTTTCGACGCCTTCTGCAACGATGTCGACTTTCATCGTTCGAGTCATATTGATCACGGCAGCAACGATGGATGTGTCTAAATTATCTGGGCTGAGTTTGTTGACGAAGGTTCTGTCTATCTTCAAACAGTCAAACGGTAGTTTATGTAAATAGGCTAAAGAGCTGTAACCCGTACCAAAATCGTCGATCGCAATCTGCACGCCTAAGGTTCGAATTGCTTGCATATTCTGAATGGTCACAGGGTCGTTATCAACAATACGTGATTCGGTGATTTCTAAAGTTAGATTACTTGCAGGCAGGCCTGATTGTTTCAGTATCTGCTGTAACGTGGTCGTGAAGTCTGGCTGTGAAAGCTGGTTAACCGATAAGTTAACATGCATGTGAAAGCTTGCGTCCCACTTGCCCTGCTGTATCCCTTGAACGGTATCGTTGCAGGCTTGGATTAAGATCTGCTCACCTACCGCGCCAATAAGGCCACTCTCTTCCGCGATTGGAATAAACTCCAATGGTGAGACTAGCCCTGAGCTTGGGGACAACCAACGAGCTAAAGCTTCTGCGCCAAGGACTTTTCCTGTGTTGATGTCAACAATTGGTTGATAGAAAGGCACGAACTCGCGATTCTCTAAGCCTTCCTTAATCTTTGCCAGCATCTGAGTGCGCTTACGAGAAATATCTGCCATTTCCGGGCTGTAGTAGCTAATCCGAGTCGATTCTAGTTTAGCGTTGCTGAGAGCAATGCTGCCGTTGCGCAGCCACAAGGTCATGTTTTGGCTTGGACCTCCTTCGACAATCCCTACAGAAATACTGACAACGATGCTCTCATGCTCCATGATGAAAGGTGAAGCAAAGACTTGCAGGATTCGGTTGGAAGTGAGGGCGTTCTGCTCACTAGTTTGTGGCTGTGGGATGTAGATAGCAAACTCGTCACCACCAATACGAGCGAGAAGGCATTCCTCTGGAAAGACGGTTTTCAATCGCTCAGAGATAATAACCAACAGTTGATCGCCTTTGTAGTGGCCTAAACTGTCGTTGATGTCACGAAACTTGTTGATTCCCACTAGCATTAGTGTGCCGTCAAGCTTGGACAAAGTATCGCAGGTATCAATCAAGCCTTCTCTGCTGTAGAGCTTGGTAAGAGAGTCGTAAAGTAACTGGGTACGTAATGCGCGAAATGAGGCTTTGAGATTATTCGCCATTTCGTTAAATGCGTAAACCAGCATGCTGGTCTCGTAAATATTGCCCGGTTTAGGCATATGGCTGTCCCAGTCACCTTTCGCTAAGTGCTTAGCCGCATCGGCAGTTGATGTGATGGGTGCGACGACTCGATTAAAGGCCACTAAACCAAGCGCAATACCGATAAAGCTTGCGACGACACCAATAATCCAACTGTGACGCTGACTCTCCGGCAGTTTGCCGAGTAAATCAGATTCTGAGATAGCGACCCCAATTTGCCAGTCGAGGCCGTATTGATCGGTAAAGGGAGTTAGGTGGCTGAAATAGCGTTCACCATTCACATCCAATGCGAAGCGCTGCGTTTCTTCTTGATGAAAATGGCTATGGCCATCGGCGAACTCAGCACTGGCTTTTACTACAGGGTTGGCGCTTTCCGTAGCGAGTAGCCTTAAGCCTTTCTTGCTCAGTGGCGTACCCCAAGATACGACACTGCCTCCGGTGGAGTGAGCTACGAGTCTTTTCTTGTCATCGACAATAAATATGATCGCGTTGGTATGCTGTTGCTGCTTTTTCAGAAAGGTATTGAAGGTGTCAATTTTGACATCCGTTACGACAACACCTTCAAACTTAGCTTGGTCATACACTGGCGTGAGTGCGGATAAGGTGATCTCTTGTCGCTCATCAGCATTGGCATAGATAGAGGACCAGAGTGGTTTTCTCTGCTCGGCAACCGGTGCGTACCAAGGACGTATACGTGGGTCATAACCGTTGATGATTGAGCGGACATCTTCACTGAGAGTCTGACCTCGGTAAATAATGAGCCGCCCTTCTGTGCGTTGATCTTGGATCATTAAGGTATACCCTTGATTGGCCTCTTTACGAAAACCAATGTATTCGGCACCTTCACCACCAAAGCCGATCACATCTAAGTGGGGTATTGAGTTATACAGATCGCGGAAGCTAGAAAGGAAAAACTGCTCAATACTGCTAGTATCTCCGGGCGTATAGAGTTTATTAAAACCAATACTATGGCTTAGCGCTAAACTCGCCTCAAAAGGCTTGCTTAGAAACTTATCCAGCTCCAGTGTGACATTATCTGTCAGTGAAGAGAGCTGTTTGTCACTGATGTCGACGACCATTTCTTCGTAGCTTTTCTTTTGCACAGCAATGATCACCCCGATAGTAATAATGAATATCATCACAAATGGGAGAACAACAGCGGTACGTAGCGTTATCTGTGTGGTTGTCGACATGCTTTCTAATCTGTAAAAACGATATACTGTATATTATACTCTTTAAGCTCAACCAGCGAGCCATTTGTGGTCAATAATTAGCTTGGCTGTGCTTCTTTATTGAACTTGTTGTCTACTAATGCTGCGCGTCTGATCGAAAGTGGATTAAGTATACCGTGACTTAGTACAGTTCTTTAAGTTTGCGTGTCAGAGTATTTCGACCCCATCCCAATACTTTAGCTGCATCCTGCTTATGACCATTGGTATGTTCGAGCGCTACTTCCAAAAGTATACGTTCAAATTCAGGAAGTGCGTAAGAAAGTAGCTCAGTATCTCCTTGTGAAAGAGACTGTTTTGCCCAAGAAGCCAGTTGTTGCTGCCATGATTCTCCGTTTGAAAAACTTTGATTTGTTTTTTCTTCTAGCAGCTCTGCTGGAAGATCGTTGGGCAGTATTTCACTGCCACTGGCCATAACGGTAAGCCAACGACAGATGTTTTCTAACTGACGCACGTTGCCTGGCCACTCTAGATTGTTTAGCCGTTCAATTGTTCTTGGGTGAAGTGTTTTAACATCCACTCCGAGCTCTTCAGATGCGAGCGTTAGGAAATGTAAGGTCAGTTTTTCAATATCTTGCTTCCGTTCTCTTAGTGCCGGGATCTGGATGCGGATTACATTCAGGCGGTGGAATAAGTCTTCGCGGAAATCGCCTTGGTGAACTAACTTTTCTAGGTTTTGGTGTGTGGCTGCCACAATACGCACGTCAACTTTGATCGGAGAGTGTCCACCAACTCGATAGAACTGGCCATCCGCGAGTACGCGCAGAAGGCGGGTTTGAATATCGAGTGGCATGTCGCCAATTTCGTCTAAGAACAGGGTGCCGCCGTTGGCTTGTTCAAAGCGTCCTTGGCGGACGGTGTTGGCCCCGGTAAATGCCCCTTTCTCATGACCAAATAGCTCAGACTCAATCAAATCTTTTGGTATTGCGGCCATGTTCAGAGCGATAAATGGTTTCGCCGCGCGAGGGCTGTGGCGATGTAGGGCGTGAGCCACCAATTCTTTACCTGTGCCAGATTCACCGTTGATCAGTACCGAAATTGAGGAGCGAGAAAGGCGGCCAATCGCGCGAAACACTTCTTGCATTGCGGGTGCTTCCCCGATGATTTCAGGCGCGTTGTAGTCATTGGTATTGGCGTTAGCTTGCTCGCGACGCTGTTCTTGGCTGTGAGTAATGGCACGTTCAACTAACGTCAATGTTTCATCAACATCAAATGGTTTAGGTAAGTATTCAAACGCCCCTTTTTGGTAGGCATTAACGGCGGCATCCAAATCGGAATGGGCCGTCATAATGATAACGGGTAAATCGGGTGAGCGTTCATTCACTTGACGCAGCAGTTCAATACCGTCAATGCCAGGCATACGAATGTCGGATACCAGTACATCAGGGCTTTCTCGCTCTAATGCGAGTAGAACACTTTCTGCGTCTGAAAATGTGTCACATTTTATGTTCGCGGAAGAGAGGGTCTTTTCCATAACCCAGCGGATGGAGCTGTCATCGTCTACCACCCATACGTATCCTTTACTCATAGTGTTTTTTCCTCACAGCAATGCAACTAACGTTTCAATCTAAATCGGCAAATAAATGGTGAATATGGTTCGCCCTGGCCAGCTTTCGACATCAATTTTTCCTTGATGCTGGTCTATCAGGTTTTGCGAGATGGATAACCCTAGCCCTGTACCACCTTCACGGCCACTGACCATAGGGTAGAACAGGGTGTCTTGAAGATCGGCGGGGATACCGGGACCATTGTCGATAATTTCGACTCTGGCAGCCAACTTGCAGCGTTGACCGTGAATATTGGCTTGATGCACCGTTCTGGTGCGAATGGTGATCTTGCCATTATTCTGCTGTTGAAGGATCTGTCCCGCGTTACTGACAATGTTGAGCAACGCTTGCTCAATTTGATCCGCATCCATGAGAAACTCAGGCAGGCTGGGATCATAATCTCGTTCAATCACAACACGCTGACCGATCTCTAGTTCCACCAGTTGGCGAACCTTTTCCAGTATCAAGTGCAGGTTTTCGTGCTGTTTCTTACCAGGTTTTTGAGGCCCCAGTAGGCGGTCAACCAAGCTTCTCAAACGATCGGCTTGCTCAATGATGATTTGAGTATATTCAGTCAGTGATTGGTCGGGCAGCATTCTCTCAAGCAGTTGAGCAGCACCTCGTAAACCTCCCAGCGGGTTTTTTATCTCATGCGCGAGCCCACGAACAAGGAGCTTAGCCGCTTGTTGCTGAGCGTGTTGGTTAAGTTCTTGGGATAGGCGGCGTTGCTGGCCTATTTTGCGCATTTCTACCAGCAGCATTAGCTCGCGTTTCCATGAAATCGGGCTAACCGTGACCTCGAGCATCAGAGGTTTTCCGTCGACCACAAATGTGACGTCACTATCAGTAATACTTTGGCCACTTTGCAGTGGTTGAGAAAGCAAAGCTAAATCCATTGATGCGTGCTGAATCAGATTTGATAAAGGCTGATCCACAATACGTTTCGCGCTTTGTGAGAAAAGCTGCTCAGCGGAAGGATTGGCGTATTTTACCTTTAGTGCTTCGTTCATCACCAAGGTCGCGGTGACTTGGTGGTTTAAAATGATGCTGTCGAGATCGCTACTCACAAAATACCCTCATCCTTGATCTTAAAATGTGCAACGCACCATTATGGTGCATTAACAATTTCAAGTATGGCGCAATATCTGCTTCAGCTGAAGGAAAAATGGTGAAATCAGTTCGGTTTGACTGGTGAAACGACCTTTTTCTTGCTGGCGCGCAGTAAATGCACCGTTATAGAACTAGATGATGCAATTAGCTTGCCGTCTCTATGGGCTTGAATCTTAAACTGATGTGTTCCGCGATCTAGGTTACGTAGTTCCCACAATGGTTGGCTAGTTGGCGCACCATAGGCGGAGTTATTCATGATCAATTGCAATGACTCTTGAATATGAAGCTTGCGGTTTAGCTCAGCTTGAATGGTGAGCATACCTGCATTGCTGCGTATTGCTTGTTCATGCGCCGGTGAGAGGATTTCGAGACTTAAGGGGATAGGGGGGCGCTTTTTCTCTACAGGGCTCGCGGGTTTGGGTTGTTTCGGTGTCAGTTTTTCAAATTCTGGTGCAGGGGCTGGTTGCTCGATAGCTGGCATATCTATTCTTTTTGCCTGACCACTGCCAGGGCTATCACTGAAATGCAGCACGCCGTTTTTATCTGTCCACGTATACACTGTTTGGGCGCTAGCAAGGGTAGGCAGCACCGTAATTAATAGAGATACCAGAACTTTAGAGCGTTGCATCATCTTCTCCGAGCCAGTCGAAAGGGGAAAGTAAGATACTAAACCTGCTGCGGATAAGGGAAAATACGAAAAAGGCCCGCCTGCGAGGCGAGCCTTAAATTTATGTAATGTAACTACTTTCGCTACATAAGTTTGATTATACAGAGTAGTACAATTCGAACTCTAGTGGGTGAGTAGTCATGTTTACTTTCTCTACGTCTTGAGACTTAAGGTCGATGTAAGAATCGATAAAGTCATCAGAGAATACACCACCTGACGTTAGGAACTCACGGTCTGCATCTAGGCACTCTAGTGCTTCTTTTAGTGAGTAAGCCACTGTCGGGATCTCTGCTGCTTCTTCAGCTGGTAGATCGTAAAGGTCTTTGTCCATTGCTTCGCCTGGGTGGATCTTGTTCTTGATGCCGTCAAGACCAGCCATTAGCATTGCTGCGAAACATAGGTATGGGTTCGCTGATGGGTCACCGAAACGTAGCTCGATACGACGTGCTTTAGGGCTTGGTACCACTGGGATACGGATAGAAGCAGAACGGTTACGTGCAGAGTAAGCAAGCATAACTGGAGCTTCGAAGCCTGGTACAAGACGCTTGTACGAGTTTGTTGATGCGTTAGCAAATGCGTTGATTGCTTTAGCGTGCTTGATAACACCACCGATGTAGTGAAGAGCCATCTCAGATAGGCCGCCGTACTTATCACCAGCGAATAGGTTAACACCGTCTTTCGCTAGAGATTGGTGAACGTGCATGCCGCTACCGTTGTCACCAACAAGTGGCTTAGGCATGAATGTCGCTGTTTTACCGAATGCGTGAGCAACGTTGTGAACAACATACTTGTAAACCTGAATTTCATCAGCTTTAGCAGTTAGAGTGTTGAAGCGAGTTGCGATCTCGTTCTGACCCGCAGTTGCTACTTCGTGGTGGTGCGCTTCTACAACTTGGCCCATCTCTTCTAGGATTAGACACATTGCGCTACGGATGTCTTGAGAAGAATCCACTGGAGCTACTGGGAAGTAACCACCTTTAACGCCTGGACGGTGACCTTTGTTACCGCCTTCGATGTCAGAACCTGTGTTCCAAGCAGCTTCGATGTCGTCAATCTTGAAGAAAGAACCAGACATGTCAGTTGCGAATTTAACATCGTCAAATAGGAAGAACTCTGGCTCTGGACCAACAAGTACAGTATCTGCGATACCTGTTGAGCGTAGGTAATCTTCAGCGCGTTTCGCGATAGAGCGTGGGTCACGGTCGTAGCCTTGCATTGTTGCAGGCTCAAGAATGTCACAACGGATGTTTAGCGTTGCATCTTCTGTGAATGGGTCAAGAACGGCAGACGCTGCATCTGGCATCATCACCATGTCAGATTCGTTGATGCCTTTCCAGCCAGCAACAGATGAACCATCGAACATTTTACCTTCTTCAAAGAAGTCTGCGTCCACTTGGTGAGCAGGGATAGAGACGTGCTGCTCTTTACCTTTTGTATCTGTAAAACGTAGGTCAACAAACTTAACTTCGTTTTCTTGGATCAGCGATAGTACGTTTTCTACTGACATCTTGGATAACCTCCAGTGTTATTAAAGCGGTAATGGCTTGATTCAATAAATAATTGGAATCCAGCATTGATTAATTTCTTTGCAATCGTATTAATCGATGCTGATTTATCTAAAGCTAAAACCGTGCCAAAAAAATTAATCCATTAATTTCAATAAATTAGCGGGCTAGGTGTAAAGCTGGTGCAAAATATTGCACCAAAATGATCTTTGTGTGCACTATGTTGGTGCATTTGCATTGTTATGCACCAATAGTAAACAAATCGATATCCATTCAGCCCAGTTTTACCACTATTGTCAATCAGGTTTTCTTCTTACTCGGAGAGAGCTTGCGTTTCATCAACAAAATATCTGCGTAAAAGGGGCGAATCAGATCACATATTTCTGGGTTTTTCGCTAGAATCTGGTACATTATGGCCGTTTTTTTAATCAAATAAGTTTGCTGATAATTTCAGCAGGCTTCTTATATCGAGTGAATCAAATCCATGGCTACTCCACAGATTGATAATTTAAGAAATATCGCGATCATCGCGCACGTTGACCACGGTAAAACTACACTGGTTGATAAACTATTACAGCAATCAGGTACTTTAGAGTCTCGCGGCGAAGCGGAAGAGCGCGTCATGGACTCGAATGACATCGAAAAAGAGCGTGGCATTACCATTCTTGCTAAAAACACAGCAATTAACTGGAATGACTACCGCATCAACATCGTAGATACTCCGGGACACGCGGACTTCGGTGGTGAAGTAGAACGTATCATGTCGATGGTAGACTCAGTTCTACTTATCGTTGACGCTGTTGACGGTCCAATGCCGCAAACTCGCTTTGTAACTCAAAAAGCCTTTGCTCACGGTCTTAAGCCAATCGTTGTAATCAACAAGATTGACCGTCCAGGTGCACGTCCGGATTGGGTTATGGACCAAGTCTTCGATCTATTCGACAACCTAGGTGCAACTGACGAACAGCTAGATTTTAAAGTGGTTTACGCTTCTGCACTTAACGGCTGGGCTTCGCTAGAAGAAGGCGAAACTGGCGAAGATATGGAACCACTATTCCAAACGATCGTTGAAGAAGTTGCGGCTCCAGAAGTTGACCTTGAAGGTCCGCTACAAATGCAAGTTTCTCAGCTTGATTACAGCTCTTACGTTGGTGTTATCGGTGTTGCTCGTGTTACTCGTGGTAGCGTGAAACCTAACCAACAAGTAACGGTTATCGGTGCTGATGGTAAAACTCGCAACGGTAAAGTCGGTACAGTCATGGGCTACCTAGGCTTAGACCGTCATGAAGTTGAGCAAGCTAATGCGGGTGATATCATTGCGATTACCGGTCTTGGTGAACTAAAAATCTCTGACACCATCTGTGCACAAAACGCGGTAGAGGCTCTACCTGCACTGTCTGTAGACGAGCCAACAGTAACCATGACGTTCCAAGTAAATACGTCTCCTTTCGCGGGTAAAGAAGGTAAGTTCGTTACTTCACGTAACATCCTTGAGCGTCTTGAGAAGGAATTGGTACACAACGTAGCACTGCGCGTTGAGCAAACTGACGATCCAGACAAATTCCGCGTATCAGGCCGTGGTGAGCTTCACCTATCTATCCTGATTGAAAACATGCGTCGTGAAGGCTTCGAGCTAGCTGTATCTCGTCCAGAAGTTATCATCAAAGAAGAAGATGGTCAGCTAATGGAACCGTTCGAGACAGTAACGATCGACGTGATGGAAGAGCACCAAGGCGGCATCATGGAGAACATCGGCCTACGTAAAGGTGAGCTGACTGATATGTCTCCAGATGGTAAAGGCCGTGTACGTATGGACTTCATCATGCCTTCTCGTGGTTTGATTGGTTTCCAAACTGAATTCATGACACTAACGTCTGGCTCTGGTCTTCTTTACCACACATTCGATCACTACGGTCCACACAAAGGTGGTGAGATCGGTCAGCGTATCAACGGTGTTCTAATCTCTAACGGTATGGGTAAAGCGCTAACTAACGCACTATTCAACCTACAAGAGCGTGGCCGTATGTTCATCGGTCACGGTGTTGAAGTTTACGAAGGTATGGTTGTAGGTATCCACAGCCGCGACAACGACCTAACCGTAAACGTACTGAAAGGTAAGCAGCTGACCAACGTTCGTGCTTCTGGTACAGATGACGCTCAGGTTCTTACTCCGCCAATCGTGATGACTCTTGAACAAGCACTAGAATTCATTGATGACGATGAGCTTGTAGAAGTAACACCAGAGAGCATCCGCATTCGTAAGAAGTTCCTAACGGAAAGCGATCGTAAGCGTGCTTCTCGTTCAGCAAAATAATCTGCTGTAACGGATTCGATTAAGAACAGGCCCCGAGTTATGCTCGGGGCTTTTTGTATCTAAAGGAATGACATAATGGAGCCAATCATCATTACAGGTGGCCCGGGGGCAGGCAAAACCACCTTGCTGAATGCGCTTGGAGAGTTAGGCTATGCCACATTTTCGGAAGGCTCTCGCACCTTGATTGAACAACAGAGTCAGTTGGATAACGGTATCTTGCCCTGGACGAACTTGCCTGAGTTCGCCAGGTTATGCCTTGAACTAATGAGCAAGCAGAAGCGAGAGGCACAAGGCCATAAGGTCGCGTTCGTTGACCGCGCTATCCCAGACATTGTGGCATATCTACAAGTGGGTGATTGCCCTGTTGAGCAAGCGTTCCTGAACGCGAGTGCTGGGTACCAGAGTCAGGTGCTGACTTGTCGACCTGAACAATCAATTTATGTTCAAGACGAAGTGCGTCCACACAGTTTTGAAGAGGCGTTGAGTATCCATCAAGTACTCGTTAGCACCTATGCCGCGCTAGGTTATCAAGTGGTTGAAGTACCTTGGGGGAGTGTTGCAGAGCGGGTGGCTTTTGTTCAGCAAGTAATGGGATTAGTCGCCGAGGTTGATGGCTTGCAAGATTGATAGTAAAACCTCCTCACGAGGAGGAGGTTTTATGGAGTTACTTTTGGTTTAGCTGCTGGAGGAACTTGTCCGATTCAGCAATCGCCGCATTCATTTGTGTAATCGCGAACTGAATGTCTTTCTCTAAGCTAGAGAATTCGCCTTGCAATGAGCCGATCGCGTTGGCGTTTAAGTTGTGCTTCAGATAAAGCGTGTTGTCGCGCAGCGTATTCAGTACCGGCGTCATCTTCTCTTCAGCACGCGTCATCGCGTTAAGCATTGTTTTATAGGATGCTTTGGTGTCGCGCAGTTTTTGCTCACTAGAGCGACGTAACTTGGCGCTAGAATACAGCTCTAACTCGTCTTGCCATTCCTCAAACAAAGCCTCTGAGACATCTTCAATGGCCGCAATTCGAGCGCGAACATCTTCGGCGGCTTTTTCACTGTCTTGGTATTTGTCGTTGATTTGGTTGTAAACTGTCTCTAGCTCGCCACCATCAAAATTAGTCAGCGCAGACAAGGCTTCAAGTGCACTGGTAAACTCTTGTTGCGCGTCTTGTTGTGACTCTTTGGCTTCTTCAACGCGATCCACCATAATGTCACGTTTATGGTAGCCTACCTGTTCCATTGCTGAATAATAGGCAGACTGACAACCTGTCAGTGTGAAAATGGATAATACCAAGGCCAGTAAGTACGGCATGATTGTGTCCCTTTCTTAAAAATTACGGTGTTAGGATGACCGAGACGGTTAGGAGTTACAAGTTGAAATTTGAGCGAATCTTTAAGCAAAGTCTGATTTTTGGGCGATATCTGTTAACTCGGATGGGCCACGACCGAGTGAACGTCAATGCAGGCTATTTGGCTTACATCACCTTGCTGTCGATTGTGCCGATGTTAACCGTATTGCTGTCGGTACTTTCTTCTTTTTCAATCTTTGCCGATGCTGGGGACGCCATTCAAGATTTTGTCATTACCCATTTTGTTCCTGCTGCGGGTGATGCTGTTAAAGGAGCGTTGCTCGAATTTGTTTCCAATACTGGCAAGATGAGTGCAGTGGGCGGTGCTTTCTTGTTTGTTGCTGCGTTAATGCTGATCTCCAATATCGATAAGAACCTCAACTATATTTGGCGGGTGAAGAATAAACGTAGAGCGGTGTTCTCATTCTCGATGTATTGGATGGTACTAACACTTGGCCCGATACTCGTCGGCGCCAGTATTGCCGCGACGTCTTATGTTACTTCGTTGCGTATTCTAGAAAGCGATGCTATTTCGGGTGTCTACAACTTGTTGCTGCGTTGGTTACCCTTCCTGCTCTCATTCTTTGCTTTTGTTGGCTTATATCTATTGGTGCCGAACAAAAAAGTGTATTTGTCTCATGCAGTGGTGGGAGCGATTGTCGCGGCGATTCTGTTTGAGGCGAGTAAGAAAGGCTTTGCTGCCTACATCACGCAGTTCCCTTCTTATCAACTGATTTATGGCGCATTAGCCGCCATACCTATCTTATTCGTTTGGGTCTATTTATGTTGGTTGATCGTGTTGGTGGGCGCAGAAGTTACCGCCGCGCTTGGTGAAAGAGAGCACTGGAGTGGCTGCAAAGAAATGGTACACTCGTCTGAAAAGTTAATCGAAGCAACGTCTATAAAAGGAAACAACAGTGATAGCACTGATCCAGAGAGTGAGTGAAGCCGCAGTACGAGTTGACGGCGAAGTAGTTGGTCAAATCGACAAGGGCCTACTGGTGTTATTAGGTGTTGAGAAAGATGATGACGAGGCGAAAGCCAAACGTTTGATGGAACGAGTGACTACCTATCGTGTATTTGGTGATGACGAAGATAAAATGAACCTTAACGTTAAACAGGTTGATGGTAAGGTTCTTGTCGTGTCGCAATTCACATTGCCTGCCGATACTAAAAAGGGCACGCGTGCCGGGTTCTCTCGTGGTGCTCACCCGGCTGATGCCGAGCGGTTATACAATTATTTCTCTGATCGTTGTGCTGAAGTACTGCCAACAGAGCGTGGCCAGTTTGCTGCGGATATGAAAGTGTCTCTGGTCAACGATGGGCCAGTAACATTTTGGCTGCAAGTATAATTATAAGCTAGGGAGGAAGAGTAAAACGCTCTTCATTAAAAAAGGACATTTATGTTTAAGCTGATCACGCCTAAAAACGATAATCAACTCAACAAATACTACCATTTCCGTTGGCAGATGTTACGGGAGCCTTGGCGCATGCCGCTTGGCTCCGAGCGTGATGAATACGACCCGATGAGCCACCATCGAATGATTGTGGATGGACGCGGTCGACCGATGGCGATTGGACGCCTTTACATCACCCCTGATAATGAAGGTCAGATCCGCTATATGGCGGTAAAAGGAGCAAGACGTAGTAAAGGGATGGGTTCTTTGGTTTTGGTTGCCTTGGAATCATTAGCTCGACAAGAGGGGGCTAAACGCCTGGTGTGTAATGCACGTGAAGATGCGATTTCTTTCTATGAGAAAAATGGCTTTGAGCGACGTGGTGAGCTGACGGATGAGCGCGGCCCTGTGCGCCATCAACAGATGGTTAAGCAGCTAGACCCGATGGCAAACGTTCTGCGTAAGCCTGAATGGTGCACTGAGTTACAAGAGCGCTGGGAACACCAGATTCCGATCAGCGATAAAATGGGCATTAAGATTAACCAGTACACGGGCTATCAGTTTGAGTGCTGCGCGCAGCTTAATCCTAATCTCAATCCCCACAATACCATGTTTGCTGGTTCGGCTTTTACTCTCGCAACATTAACGGGGTGGGGGATGACGTGGTTATTGATGAAAGAGCGCAACCTAAATGGTGACATCGTTCTCGCAGACAGTCAGATCCGTTATCGTCATCCGGTGACGCAGAATCCGGTGGCCTCCACTTCATTAGATGGGATCAGTGGCGATTTAGACCGCTTAGCGTCTGGGCGTAAAGCGCGGATTGTGATTCATGTGACGATCTACAGTGGCGACCAAGCGGCTGTCGAGTTTGTCGGCACCTACATGCTATTGCCAAATTATAAAGCCGTATTAGGTGAAGAGTCTGAAAGCGTTTCTTGATCCTGTTCCCCACCAGTGATGGCTGGTGGGGCTAACTTTTGTTGGTCGCACGTTTGCTCTATGACATTGGTCCGACTGAATATATCGGACCACAATCGCTGACAAGCTGTGCTGGTTGACAGTAATAACGTCGCGAACTCCATTTTGGTCAGATCAATATTGCCGGTCAGCTCCGCCTGTGCGGTTTTTGAACGAACTTTGACTCTTCCCCTATCTGCGTTTACCGACACTAACTCCAGTGGCCAAGTTTGATTAAAGCTGCGTTCTCCATCGGCACTTTTAGCACTCAGTTTACCGTTATGCAGCTGCACTTGTGCTTGGCCCGTCATGCTGTGGGCCAGCATTGAGTAATCACCGGCTAAGCCAGAAAATTCGCCACTCACCTCGATTTGACCTTGGGTTGAGAAGGGTAGTGCTGATTGCAGGCTATTGATATCACTAGGCACACCATCGGCATGAATCGACAGCGTCCACGGTCGGCTAGCGGACGCTCTATCCCATTGACCACTGGCTTCGATATAGCCCGTCTTGAGTGGTAAGAATGCTCGCTCTAGCGTTAGCTTGCCCTGATTGGCCACAGCCTGAATGACCATCTGGGTGGTGAGCAATTTATCGAAACTGGCATTGTTCGCGCTCACCTCGAGCTGGCCATTTTGCCACCCTAACTGCTGGTCGTTTTGCCACTCCAGTTGCGTACCATCAATGGTTAATCCTGAAACTTGCCAATAAGGTTGTTCCTCAACTTGGATAAACTGGCTATTTTTGACTTTTAGGTCGTCGATGGAAAGTGAAGTAATGGCTTGAGCGGCGAGTGCGAGATCAGCGCTAAATTGGTTTACTCCCTCGAGCCATTTCACACCAGATATCTGCAACTCTTGTAATGCGATGTGTGAAGGGGAGATTAGGCCTTTTAGTTGCAACCAGCCTTGTTTGAAGTCTGCGTTGAATAACTCGACATCCATACCATCTGGCTTGAAGGCGATCTCGGCGGTCGGATTGATAAACTGCTGATCGTTAAAACTTAGACGCTCTGCGTCAAAAGAGATATACCCATTGTTTTGCTGCCAAATGGGTTGGTTGAGCGTCAAGTTCTCCAGTGAGGCATCAAGTTGCTCAAACTGCCAGCCTGCGATATTGACGTTGCTGCGCAAGACATCAAGGCTATTAATATGCTGAACGTGTAGGCCGAGTGTGTCGAATGTCTTGAGAATTGATTGCTGGGGGGATTGTGTCGTCAGGTCGAGGTCAAAGATGGTGACATTGATTAACGACCATCCTTGGCCAAACTGCTCAGCTTGACCAGAGAGTTCAGCGCCTTGCCATTTGAAAGAGGCGCCGAAAATTGTACTGTCATGAGCTTGGTATCTAGCATCAACCAATACCTCATCCAACGCTTCTCCTCGCACGTACAGCTGCTGTGCGGATAACTGAATATCACCAAATGGCAGCTGTTGCTTGCTGCTCATCCAGGTTGGCTGATCGATCTGCAGATTCACGTCTCGCGCCGACCAGTTTGCATGGCTAATATCGACATGTTTCAGCGCCAGTTGGTTGAGCTTGACGTTTTGCAACATATCTTGACTTGAATCGGAAAGCTCTAAGGTTGCCCCTTCAATGAGCAGTGAATCCAAGGCAAGCTTGCTCTGTTGCCACGGAGCTTGGCTCAGCCATAAAGTGAGCTTGGGGATTTGCATGCTTTGCTGTTGATAGCCAACTTCCACGTCAGTGAGTGAGAGTTGTAATGGTGGCGTGTACTGCGCTTTCTGGGCAGTAATACGATAAGGGGTGAAGTGATCAAACAAAAAACTCACGGTCGCCGGTGCGTAACGTGTTTGCATCAAAGCAAAAATCGAGAGCAGCGTCAGGCTGACGAGGCTAACTACGACAATGGTCGTCAGTATTAAGATCTTCTTCACTGCGGCAGGCTTCCCTATGAATCGTGCTGTTAGCTTGAAACATTTTTCACCAGCAGGCAACAAAAAGCCCCTCAAAAGAGGGGCTTAGATTTTTATTTGATGTCGATATCACTAATCTAACTGAGGACCAGCTGCAACAAGTGCTTTGCCTTCGTCATTATCTGTGTACTTATCAAAGTTGTTGATAAAGCGGCTCGCGAGATCCTTCGCTTTGCTTTCCCATTGAAGCGGGTCAGTGTAAGTATCGCGTGGGTCTAGGATCGTTGGATCAACATCGTGTAGCGCGGTAGGAACTTCCAAGTTAAAGATTGGAATGTGCTTCGTTTCCGCTTGTTCGATAGAGCCATCTAAGATGGCATCGATGATGCCGCGTGTATCTTGAATGGAGATACGTTTGCCGCTGCCATTCCAGCCCGTGTTCACTAGATAAGCTTCCGCTCCCGCAGCTTCCATACGTTTAACCAATACTTCAGCATACTTGGTTGGGTGCAGAGTTAAGAAAGCCGCACCAAAACACGCAGAGAAGGTTGGTGTTGGTTCCGTGATACCACGCTCAGTACCTGCTAGCTTCGCAGTGAAGCCTGATAGGAAGTGGTATTTTGTTTGCTCTGGTGTCAGTTTAGACACTGGAGGTAATACACCAAATGCATCGGCAGACAGGAAGATCACCTTGTTTGCGTGACCTGCTTTGGACACAGGCTTAACGATGTTTTCAATGTGCTCAATTGGGTAAGAAACGCGAGTGTTCTCTGTTTTTGAACCGTCATCGAAGTCGATAGAGCCATCGCTGCGTACCGTCACGTTTTCAAGTAGAGCATCACGACGAATCGCGTTGTAGATATCTGGCTCCGCTTCTTTTGATAGCTTGATTGTCTTCGCGTAACAGCCACCTTCAAAGTTGAAGATACCGTCGTCGTCCCAGCCGTGCTCATCATCACCGATCAGCTCGCGTTTAGGATCGGTCGATAGGGTCGTTTTACCGGTACCAGAAAGACCAAAGAAGATCGCAACATCACCATTTTCTTTACACTTGTTTGCGCTACAGTGCATAGAAGCGATGTCTTTAAGTGGAAGGAAGTAGTTCATCATTGCGAACATGCCTTTCTTCATTTCACCACCGTACCAAGTACCGCCGATGAGCTGCATGCGTTCAGTCAGGTTAAAGACCGTGAAGTTTTCTGAGTTCAGACCGTGCTCTTCAAACTTCTGGTTGGTACATTTAGCGCCATTCATCACCACGAAATCAGGTTCGAATGTTGCAAGTTCTTCTTCACTTGGACGAATGAACATGTTCTTCACGAAGTGAGCCTGCCATGCCACTTCAGTGATCACGCGAATACTCAAACGCGTATCTGGGTTAGCACCACAGTAGCCATCAATAACAAACACACGCTTACCTGAGAGCTGATTAGTGACCAGCTCTTTTAGATCATTCCAAACGGCTTGATCGATAGGCTTGTTGTCATTTTTAACCGCATCGCTAGTCCACCACATATGTTCTTCTGTGGTTGCGTCTTTCACAATGTACTTATCTTTTGGTGAGCGGCCAGTAAAAATACCGGTATCAACTGCAACTGCGCCAAGTTCAGTGACTACGCCTTTTTCGTAACCTTCTAAATCTGCGCGAGTTTCTTCTTCGAACAGCATTTCATAACTTGGGTTGCGAACAACCTCTTTAACGTTACTTAGCCCATGTTTGGAAAGATCAATTGTTGCAGCCTTTGTATGTTCCATAACGGTCATAGGTGCTCCTTATCGGAATATTTGTAGGGATTTTGTAAGAAATTTTTTATTTTTATCTGCTCACCATGCTAGCAATGGGCTTTTGAGAAAACAGGGATATAGCTCAAAAATTATCCATGATTTCTGTGGGGTTTTAAGCGACTCATCACATATTGGCTGGGTTAGTTTATCGTGTGCGCAAAGCTTTGCGCTAGGGCAAAATCATTATTAATTGCTTAAAATTAACCAGTTGCTTTATTACAGTTGAGGCTAGGTGTTGCGGGGCTTTGATCACAAAAAGGCCAGCGTGATGCTGGCCTTTTGATAGGAAAATTACGTGCTTGATAAGCTATGAAAATTAATGCAGGGTTTTATTGCCTGAATTTGCCTCGGCAAACAGCTCTGAGACTTCGGCTTCGTCGTACGAATAAGTCGTGCCGCAGTAATCACAATGTAAAGAAATTGAACCAAGCTCGGCTAAAATGTCGTTCACTTCTGCTCGATCGATCGTAACGATGGCTGCGCCGCTGCGTTCACGTGAACAACCACAGTGGAACTCGACCGGTTGAGGATCAAATAGGCGAACTTTCTCTTGGTTATAGAGGCGGTAGAGCAATTCATTCGCTTCTAGTGTAAACAGCTCTTCATTCTTAACTGTGTCGGTCAGTTGCTCGAGGTGCTCAAAGTCTTCCGCTGAACCTGTGCCATCTGGCATTACTTGAATCAACATACCTGCGGCTTTCGCCTGACCTTCGATCTCGCCAGTACGAATCCAGATACGTGTTTTTAGCTGCTCTGAGTTAGCAAAGTAACCTTCTAGGATTTGCGCTAAGTTGTCTCCCTCTAACGCAACGATACCTTGGTAACGTTCGCCTTTCTTTGGCTCAAGTGTGATCACTAGGTAACCTTTGCCCATCATGTCATGGATAGAGGCATCTTCTGCGATGTCACCTTCCCAACGAGCCACACCGCGAATTTTTTGATCGTGGTCGCCATTGATTACGGCGAGAGATACCGGGCCATCACCTTGAAGTTGCATTGTGATGGAACCTTCGAACTTTAATGTTGCCGTAAGAAGGGTGGTTGAAACTAATAGCTCACCAAGCAGCTTTTGTAGTGCAGCTGGGTATTCCTTGCTAGAAATAATACGTTGGTATGCTTCATCCAATTGTACCAACTCGCCACGTACTGATAGATCTTCAAAAAGGTAGCGGTTTAATACGTTGTTTGACATTGAGTTACTTCCTCGTACGTATGGTACTTATTGATGTTTAAACTTGATGATGTCGCGACGTTGTTTTTTGTCAGGACGACGATCAGGGCTTGGATTATGAGCATGCAGTTTACGTTGCATTGCGTTACTTTCACGCTTGCTAATACTCTCAGCCGTTTCGCTGTATAAGGTTTGTGCTTCCGGTGCGCCACGACGTTGATCAGAAATCTTTTCTATAACAACGGTTTTCTCTTCGTGACCTTGACGAAGAGTAATTACAGCGCCGAGCTCAACAGCTTTACTCGGTTTGCTACGCTGGCCATTATAGTGAACTTTGCCACCATCGACCATATTTCGAGCAATGGAGCGCGTCTTATAAAAACGTGCGGCCCACAGCCATTTATCAAGCCTTACTGCTTCTGTTTGGGAACCCATTGTGAAAAGTGACCTCTAAGGATGGTAAGTAGGGATGCCGGTATGCTGGAGTAACAATGGTGACATGCCGCCCATTTTTCAAGCGAAAGTAGCAAAAATGTCCTTTGAACGCTGTACCGTCAGTGTAAACAGTTTTGCTTGTTTCATATTTTGGTACAATGATTGGCTGGCCTTTATTACTAGGGCTATTAGTAAACTTAGCGCAAACGAGAAGGACATTCAGTGAAGCAACAAGGCGTAAGCGCTCTTTATAAGTTGGGTGAGTCAGTAAAAGAAATCTCTGTTCAGAAGCGCATCAGCTTCACTTTGATGGCGTTGTTGCTGGCGATGAGTGCGTGGATTTTAGGCCAACTTGTTTGGCAACCACTGGTCACCGAACGTGTCACGCCGTGGAAGCCTGTTGTTAGCGCTTCAAGTAAGACTCAATCAAACCAATCTATCAATCTCTCAGAGCTGCAGAATAGTCACTTATTTGGTGAATATCAGGAGCAACCTCAAGTTGTCACCAAACCAAAAGTCGAAGATGCACCGAAAAGCCGACTTAATGTGGTATTAGTGGGCGTGGTGACCAGTACCAACTCAGACAAAAGTTTAGCGGTGATTGCCAATCGCGGCCGCCAAGCGACATATGGCATTGGGGAAGTGATTGAAGGAACAAGAGCTAAGCTTTATCAAGTGCAAACCGATCGCGTCATTATTGACAATGCAGGTCGCAACGAGACGGTGATGTTAGAGGGTTTGAAGTACACCAAACCAGTCGCGAATAACACACCGGCCCCTGCGTCATCCAGCAAGGTGCAGGTGTCTGAAAGTAAAATCGAGCAGATCCGTCAAGAGATCCGCAAAGATGCCAAACAAATTTTCCAATACGTTCGTATGTCGCAGGTTAAACGCGATGGTGACGTGATGGGCTATCGACTCACTCCTGGTAAAGACAAGGCGTTGTTTGACTCTGTCGGTTTAAAAGCGGGTGATGTCGCAACACAAATTAACGGGTTGGACTTAAAGGACTCAGCAGCCATGGGTGAAATATTCCAGAGCTTGTCTCAATTAACTGAGTTAACCCTAACGGTTGAACGAGATGGTCAGCCGTACGAGATATACATTGAATTAAATTAGTGGTGGTGATCACCATCGCATGAGGAGTAACAAGTGAACCATTGGCTTAAAAAAAGCGCATGGCTTTTAGCAGGAAGCTTACTGACTGCGCCCGGTCTAGCGGTAGCTGAAAATGAATTTAGCGCCAGCTTTAAAGGCACAGACATTCAAGAGTTCATCAATATCGTCGGACGCAATCTAGACAAAACCATCATTGTTGATCCATCAGTCCGCGGCAAAGTGGATGTGCGCAGTTACGACATGTTGACGGAAGAGCAGTACTACAGCTTCTTCCTCAATGTGTTGGAAGTGTACGGTTACGCTGTGGTTGAAATGGACAATGGCGTCGTGAAAGTGGTTAAAGCCAAAGATGCCAAAACCTCTGCGATTCCAGTCGTCGGCGATGGTTCTGTGCAAGGTGACGCGGTGGTGACGCGCGTTGTCGCTGTGCGCAATGTTTCGGTCCGCGAGCTTTCTCCTCTGTTACGTCAATTAAACGATAATGCAGGTGCTGGTAATGTGGTGCACTACGATCCGGCTAACATCATTTTGATTACTGGTCGTGCGGCGGTCGTCAACCGTCTGGCTGACATTATTAAGCGTGTTGACCAAGCGGGTGATAAAGAAATCGAAGTAGTTGAACTTGCCAATGCATCCGCGGCCGAGATGGTGCGTATTGTTGAAGCGCTCAACAAGACAACGGACACCAAAAATACTCCCGCATTTCTAAAACCTAAGTTGGTGGCGGATGACCGCACTAACTCGATTTTGATCTCTGGCGACCCTCAAGTACGTCAACGTCTGCGTAACTTAATTAAGCAACTCGATGTGGAAATGGCTTCTAAAGGGAATAACCGCGTGGTTTACCTCAAATATGCCAATGCTGAAGAGCTGGTTGAGGTGCTAAAAGGGGTTTCCGATAATCTGCAAGCCGAAAAGTCTTCTGGTAAGAAAGGGACGTCAGCAAAACGCGGTGAAGTGATGATTGCTGCGCACCCAGATACCAACGCTCTGGTACTGACTGCGCCACCAGATATTATGAACGCTTTGCAAGATGTCATTGCCCAGTTGGATATTCGCCGTGCTCAAGTGCTGATCGAAGCCCTAATCGTTGAAATGGCCGAAGGGGATGGCATCAACCTTGGGGTGCAGTGGGGCTCACTAGAAACTGGTGCGATGATCCAGTATGGCAATACCGGCGCGCCGATTGGTCAGGTGATGGTTGGTCTAGAGGAAGCGAAAGATACTGAAACCACTAAAGCGGTTTATGATTCTGATGGTGAGTTTGTTCGTAATGAGACCACGACCGAGAAAGGTGACTTTACGACTCTTGCAGCCGCACTTTCTAGCGTAAACGGTGCCGCGCTTAGTGTTGTGATGGGAGACTGGACGGCGCTAATTAGTGCAGTCTCAACGGATTCAAACTCGAATATTCTCTCTTCTCCAAGCATTACGGTAATGGATAACGGCGAAGCGTCATTCATTGTCGGTGAAGAAGTGCCTGTTATTACCGGATCGACTGCCGGCTCAAACAATGACAACCCATTCCAAACGGTGGATCGTAAAGAAGTGGGTATCAAGCTTAAAGTGGTTCCTCAAATCAACGAAGGCAACTCAGTTCAGCTTAAGATCGAGCAAGAAGTGTCGAACGTTCTTGGCGCGAATGGCGCGGTTGACGTGCGTTTTGCTAAGCGTCAATTGAATACTTCAGTGATGGTTGAAGACGGCCAGATGATCGTTTTGGGCGGTTTGATTGACGAGCGCGCCCTTGAAAGTGAATCGAAAGTACCACTGCTGGGCGATATTCCAGTGCTTGGTCACCTGTTTAAATCAACCAACACCCAGGTTGAAAAGAAAAACCTAATGGTGTTCATCAAGCCGACCATTATTCGTGATGGCGTGACAGCAGATGGTATTACTCAGCGCAAATATAACTTTATTCGCGCCGAGCAGCTTTATAAGTCTGAGCAAGGTTTGAAGCTGATGGATGATGCAAATATCCCAGTATTGCCTAAGTTTGGTGATGACATTCGCCATCCTGCTGAAATTCAAGCCTTTATTGAGCAAATGGATGTGAACTAATGACGATGGATGCTGTAGCGACTGTGCGCCGTTTGCCTTTCAGCTTCGCTAACCGTTTTAAGTTAGTGCTCGAAGCCAGTGAGCAAGAAGTGGTGTTGTATTACATCGCTCCTTTATCCATGCCGGCCTTATTGGAAGTTCAGCGCGTTGCTGGGCAAAACATTTGCCTGCATGAGCTGAGCAAAGAAGCATTTGAACATAAGCTGACCCAAGCTTATCAACGTGATTCCTCTGAAGCGCGTCAGCTGATGGAAGATATTGGCGCTGACAACGATGACTTCTTCTCGTTAGCCGAAGACTTGCCGCAAGACGAAGACTTATTGGAATCTGAAGATGATGCGCCAATCATTAAATTGATCAACGCCATGCTCGGTGAAGCGATCAAAGAAGGCGCATCAGATATCCATATTGAAACCTTTGAAAAGAGCTTATCGATCCGTTTCCGTATCGACGGTGTGTTGCGAGACGTATTGTCGCCAAGCCGCAAGTTAGCTCCGCTTTTGGTATCGCGAGTGAAAGTGATGGCCAAACTGGATATCGCTGAGAAGCGTGTTCCGCAAGATGGTCGTATTTCGCTGCGTATTGGTGGCCGAGCGGTTGACGTTCGTGTTTCGACCATGCCTTCGTCGCACGGCGAGCGCGTGGTAATGCGTCTACTTGATAAGAATGCAACTCGGTTGGACTTGCATAGCTTGGGGATGACAGCACGCAACCACGACAGTTTCCGCTCCATGATTGCACGCCCACACGGCATTATTTTGGTTACTGGTCCTACAGGGTCGGGTAAGTCGACGACTTTGTACGCTGGTCTGCAAGAGCTCAATAGTAATGAGCGCAACATTCTTACCGTTGAAGATCCGATCGAATTTGATATAGATGGTATTGGTCAGACACAGGTGAACCCTAAGGTTGATATGACCTTTGCCCGTGGACTTCGTGCCATCTTACGTCAGGATCCAGATGTGGTGATGGTGGGTGAGATTCGTGATTTGGAAACCGCTCAGATCGCCGTGCAAGCCTCTTTGACGGGCCACTTGGTGATGTCGACCTTACATACCAATACCGCTGTCGGTGCCATTACGCGTTTGCGTGATATGGGTATTGAACCTTTCCTTATCTCTTCCTCCCTGCTTGGTGTGCTTGCCCAGCGCTTAGTACGTACCTTATGTCACGATTGTAAAGAGCCCTACGAGGCGGACAGCGAAACTAAAAAGCTGTTTGGCTTAGAGCCCTCAGAGACATTAACGCTACACCGTGCGAAAGGCTGCGAGAAATGCAGCTATAAAGGTTACCGAGGACGGACGGGGATTCATGAGTTGCTGGTGGTCAATGAGCAAGTTCAGGAGCTGATTCACAGTGAAGCGGGCGAACAGGCCATCGAGAAAGCGATTCGCCAAGACATTCCGAGTATTCGGGAAGATGGTCTCGCTAAGGTTCGCAATGGTGTCACATCGCTGGAAGAAGTGATGCGAGTAACCAAGGAAGGCTAAGCAGATGGCTGCATTTGAATATAAAGCGCTGAATGCAAAAGGCAAAACTCAAAAGGGTGTTATCGAGGGAGACAATGCTCGTCAGGTTCGTGCGCGCTTAAAAGAGCAAGGGCTCGTGCCAGTTGAAGTTAATGAGACCCGTCAAAAAGCTAAGAAACAATCTAGCCAAGGCGGTCTGACCTTTAAGCGTGGTATCAGTACGCCTGATTTAGCCTTGATCACTCGCCAGTTGGCAACCTTAGTTCAATCAGGGATGCCACTGGAGGAGTGTTTGCGAGCGGTCTCAGAGCAGTCAGAGAAGCCGCGCATTCGTACTATGCTGCTTGCCGTGCGTTCCAAGGTGGTTGAAGGGTATACCTTAGCCGACAGCTTGGCCGACTATCCGCATATTTTTGATGAGCTGTTTCGCTCTATGGTTCAAGCGGGTGAAAAATCAGGTCACCTTGATGGAGTGCTAGAGCGTTTGGCTGATTACGCCGAAAATCGCCAGAAGCTGCGTTCTAAGTTGCAGCAAGCAATGATTTATCCAGTAGTCTTGGTGGTGTTTGCCGTTGGCATTGTTGCCTTTTTGCTGGCCGCTGTTGTGCCGAAAATTGTGGGTCAGTTTGTCCAAATGGGGCAAGAGCTTCCTCAGTCGACGCAATTTTTGCTGGCGTCTAGTGACTTTATTCAACAGTGGGGGCTGCAACTGCTGGCTCTGATTATCTTGTTGATCTATATGATTAAGGTGATGTTGCGTTCACCCAACATCCGCCTTAATTGGGACCGTCGCGTGGTTCGTTTACCTCTGATTGGTAAGATTTCGCGAGGTCTGAATACTTCACGTTTTGCCCGTACTCTTTCGATATGTACATCCAGTGCCATTCCAATCTTAGATGGTATGAAAGTGGCGGTGGACGTTATGTCGAATCACTTTGTTAAACAGCAAGTTATGTTGGCGCGCGACAATGTTCGCGAAGGCGCAAGTTTGCGTAAAGCGCTCGATCAAACCAAGCTGTTCCCACCTATGATGCTACATATGATAGCCAGTGGTGAGCAAAGTGGAGAGTTAGAAGGCATGTTGACTCGAGCCGCAGATAACCAAGATGCGAACTTTGAGTCGACAGTTAATATTGCGCTAGGTATTTTCACACCTGTCCTAATTGCATTGATGGCAGGTCTAGTGTTGTTCATCGTTATGGCAACCTTGATGCCGATTCTAGAGATGAACAATCTAATGAGTGGATAACGGAGAGATCGAAAATGGTCTCAGATTTTGGTTTGGAGAAAATAATGAAAAATAGAGCTAAGAAACAGTCAGGCTTTACCCTGTTAGAAGTCATGGTTGTGGTCGTTATCTTAGGTATTTTGGCGAGCTTTGTTGTACCAAACTTGCTAGGTAACAAAGAGAAGGCAGACCAACAGAAAGCGATTACCGATATCGTCGCGTTGGAAAATGCCCTGGATATGTACAAGCTAGACAACAGCGTGTATCCGAATACCGATCAAGGCTTGGATGCGTTGGTAACTAAGCCATCGAGCCCAGAGCCACGCAACTACCGTGACGGTGGTTACATCAAACGTCTGCCGACAGACCCATGGGGCAATGATTACCAATACCTAAGCCCTGGTGATAAAGGGTCAATTGATATCTTCACTTTAGGTGCAGATGGTCAAGAAGGCGGTGAAGGTGCCAATGCTGATATTGGCAACTGGAACATCCAAGACTTTCAGTAAGCTCTGATTGTTAAAAGGGAGCGATGCCCGTCGCTCCCTGATGTTATGCGCAGCCGTAAAGGGTTTACCCTGATTGAGATTTTGTTAGTACTAGTGCTGCTGTCGGTAGCATCGGTCGCTGTCATCTCAACCTTACCGCAGAAAAGCTCTGACGCTGCCAAGCAACAGGCTTTGTCTCTCTATCATCGACTCCAGTTACTCAACGAAGAAGCGATTTTAAGTGGTCGAGACTATGGTTTGCGTGTCGATGAAAAGAAGTCCGCTTATTATTTGATGGCGCTCGACAGTGACGGGTGGCAAAAACTCGAAGATGATCAAATCCCTGAGCAGGCTGAATTACCAGACACATTAGCGTTAGTGCTAGAGCTAGGCGGGAACAGTTGGCAAGACCAAGATCGCTTGTTCAAGCCGGGTAGCCTGTTTGATGAAGAGATGTTTGCTGAGTTTGAACAAGAGAAGAAGCTGCCACCACCGCAAGTGTTTATTATGTCTAGTGGTGAAGTGTCACCATTTTCTATTGCTATTTATCCGCAAGATCGCAGCATTGAGAGCGACGCATGGCAAGTAGTGGCAAAAGAAAATGGCGAGATCATCGTTCTGGCTCCGGGAGAGGATGATGAAGAGAACTAAGCGCGGGTTTACTCTGCTGGAAGTCTTGGTTGCGTTGGCTATTTTTGCTACCGCAGCCATTGCGACAATTCGCTCGGTAAGCCAACACATCAATACTCTGAGTTATTTAGAAGAGAAGACATTTGCCTCTATGGTTGTGGACAACCAAATGGCAAAAGTGATTTTGTCGGGGCGCAAGCCGAGTAAGAAGCAAGGCAGTGAAGAACTGGCTGGGCGCGAATGGTTTTGGACGGTAGAGCCTGTTTCCACATCCGGGGATTTGCTGCAAGCATTCGACGTAAAAGTGGCGGCGAGTAAAGGTGGTTCGCCTATCGTGACGGTAAGAAGCTATGTCGCGAAATAAACCTTCCGCTCGCCAAAGCGGCTTTACCCTGATTGAAGTGCTGGTGGCGATCGCCATCTTTGCCAGTTTGAGTGTGGGTGCTTATCAAGTGCTCAATCAGGTCCAACGAAGCAATGAGCTATCTCAAGAGCGCAGTGCGCGGCTCAAAACGCTTCAACGTGCTTTAGTGTTTCTGAATAACGACTTTCGCCAGATGGCGCCACGCCAAACTCGTACGCAGAGTGAAGAGCCAACCAGTTTGTTGATTCAATGGCAAGATTACTTGCTGGACTCCGATACAAAAGGCGTCATGTTTGCTCGCAGTGGGTGGCATAACCCACAACAGCAATTCCCAAGAGGCGAAGTCACTAAGGTGGGTTATCGACTCAAAGAGCAGACGTTAGAGCGAGTGTGGTGGCGCTATCCTGATACACCTGCAGGGCAAACTCCGGTGGTCATGCCATTACTCGATAAAGTCGAAAGCTTTGATATGCGTTTTTTTGATGGCCAAGGCTGGCAAGCTGAGTGGGAGAAGAAGAATGCTCTCCCTCAAGCCGTTGCCATCACATTAGAATTGCAAGATTACGGCCGTATTGAGCGCATTTACCTTACCAATGGCGCTGAACTGGAACTCGGGGAGACGAAAAACGATGAGTCGAGCTAAGTCTCAACGCGGTGTCGCCCTTATTGTTGTGCTGTTGTTGTTGGCGGTGATGGTCAGCATCGCGGCCAGTATGGCTGATAGACTGTTTGGCCAGTTTAAACGGGCAACCAATCAGATCAATTACCAACAAGCCTATTGGTACAGCATAGGGGTGGAAGCGTTAGCTAAGGTGGGGATTGAGCAAAGCTACAAAGATGCCGATACCATCAACTTATCTCAACCTTGGGCGTTGGAAGAGCAGACCTACCCATTAGATTATGGCACCTTAACAGGGCGCTTAATCGATAAACAAGCGTGCTTCAATCTCAATGCCTTGGTGGAGGCGCAGCAAGCATCGGGTTCTGATCGAGTGCCGTATTTAGTGGAGAGCTTTCAGCACTTAATGGAAGCGCTCGAAATTGAAAATTATCAAGCGGAAACCATCGCTCAATCGACCTGGGAATATGTCGATCGCAATAATTCGGTTAACTCAGTCTCCGGTGTTGAAGACAATTATTATGAGTCTATGTCGCCTGCGTATTTGTCACCAAATGGTTTGTTAGCCGACAGCTCTGAGCTTAGAGCGATTCATCAGGTGTCTGGTGAGGCAATGACTAAGTTGGCGCCGTACGTGTGCGCGATTCCTACTACGGATTTTCGTTTGAACGTGAATACCGTGAGCCCGGACCATGCCGAATTGATTAGTGCGCTGTTTCAACCAAACATCAGTGTGGATCAGGCGAAGCAAGTATTAGAAGACCGACCATTCGATGGTTGGGCAACGGTGGATGACTTCTTAAATGAAGGTGCATTCGCCAATATCAAACAAGAGACGCTCAAGCCCATCAAAGGATATCTCACCGTAGACAGTAAATACTTTGAGATGGATGCTGAGATCATAGTAGGTGAGTCGCGAGTTCGTATTCGCAGCCTGCTTTTTAGTAATAATCGAGAAAATGCCACGGTGATAAGCCGTCGCTTTGGAGGTATCGGTGAACGAGTTTCTGATCGTTCGACTGAGCAATAATGCCTTATCAGCCGTTCAATGGCTGGTTTGGTCTGAGCAGCAAAAGGAAGTGATTGCGAGTGGCGAGTTAGCCAATTGGGAGCAAATCTCTGACTTGGGTGAATACGCAGCCAATCGCCGCACTCTAGTTCTGTTGTCTGCTGCGAGCCTAGTGCTGACAGATGTCGAAATTCCTGCGGGAGCAAGCCGCCAGTTTGAAACCATGTTGCCCTTTATTATCGAGGATGAACTGGCGCAAGAGGTTGATCAACTGCACTTCTCTATTCTGGCTAAGCAGTCTGGCAATGCCCAGGTGTGTGCTGTCGATAAACAGTGGCTAGAAAACGCTTTGCAAGGTTTGCGCGGCGTAGGTTGTCAGGTACAAAAAGTACTCCCTGATGTGTTGGCTTTACCTGACCAAGATGGCATTAGTGCGGTTGAACTTGATGAATGTTGGCTGTTAAAGAAAGATGCGTTCCGAGGTATGAGCGTTCATCGCGATTGGTTAGCCATGGTCGCGCAATCTTCCTGGGTTAAGCAGGATGAAGACTACCTGCCTTTATCGGCGTATTCCCACCTTCCAGAACTGACATTAGCAGAGGGACAAGAGTGGCATAACGCAGAGCCTAAGCTTGTCATGCAGATGTTGGCTGAGGGAGCCGTTACCAGCAAAATCAATTTACTGACCGGTGACTTTAAGGCCAAATCTTCACTTTCGCGCTACTGGAAGGTATGGCAAAAAGTTGCTCTTGCGGCTGTGTTTTTGATGGCGGTGGTAATGGTGGATAATCTACTGCAGATTCAGCGTTATGAAGCGCAGGCACAAGCGTATCGCGCTGAAAGTGAACGCATTTTCCGTCAATCACTACCGGGAAAAAATAAGATCCCAACAGTGAGTTACCTGAAACGAGAAATGGAGCGAGAGGCTAAACGCTTATCTGGTGGCAGTGTTGATGAATCTATTTTGGACTGGATGACCGAACTCCCCACATTGCTAAAGCAAGTACCTGGTCTTAAGTTAACCAGCTTCAAATTTGACAGTGGTCGCAGTGAAGTTCGTCTACAAGCGCAAAGCAATGATTTCCAAACGTTTGAAAGATCCCGTGAGTTGTTTGCTGGTCAGTATCAAGTCGAACAAGGGCAGTTGAGCCGCTCAGGAACGTTAGTTAATGGTTCCTTTGTTCTTAAGCCATTGTAAGGAGCGAAGATGAAAGCACTATTAGGACCGCTCCAAAACTGGTGGAGTAAAATTAGCCTACGTGAGCAGCGATTGGTCATGATCTGCTCGCTATTCGTCGTATTAGGTGGGGTGTACTGGGGATTGATTCAGCCAGTTGCTGAACGTGCAGAAGCCGCCCAAATGCGCATCCAAAGTGAGAAACAGCTGCTGTCTTGGGTCAAAGACCAAGCGGATACCATCAGTCAACTGAGGACTCAGAGTGGCCAAGTGGTTTCAGGCCAGCCTCTTAATCAAGCGGTATCATCATCAGCCCGTCGTTACAAAGTTGAGTTGGTTCGCGTCCAACCGAGAGGGGAGCAGTTGCAAGTATGGATTGCTCCTATGCCATTTAATCAATTTGTTGAATGGATTACGGCACTGCAAGAAAACCACGGTATTCTGGTTAGCTTTTTGGATATCGACAAAGGCGACAGTGAAGGTGTGATCGAAGTGAAGCGCTTGCAGTTTACTAAGGGGTAATCAGTGAAAAAGATTTTATTACTCGCGCTGGCTTTGGTGATGGTGTTTACTGTCAGCGCAATCATTCATCTTCCCGCACAGCTGGTCGTGCAATATGCACCACTGCCGAAAGGCCTCAGCTTAACGGGTGTTCAAGGGACTATCTGGAATGGTAGTGCTGTGAACGTTCGTTGGCAGCGTCAAAACCTAGGGCAAGTGCATTGGCAACTGCAAGCGAGCAAACTCTTCTCCGGCAAAGCACAAGCACAAGTGCGTTTTGGCCGTGGCAGTGATATGCAGTTTTCCGGTCGCGGTATTGTGGGTTATGCCATGTCGGGTCCTTATGCGGAAAACCTGATTGCATCGTTACCAGTAGAAAAAGTCATGGCTTATGCGCCGCGATTGCCTGTTCCATTAGATCTAACCGGGCAGGTGGAGTTGAGTATTAAAAGCCTGACTTATGCCGCACCTTTCTGTCAAAGCGCAGAGGGCAGTGTGGTTTGGAATACCGATAAAATAGGCACGCCGCTGGAAGATCTACAAATCGGCCCGGTAGTGGCCAACTTTACTTGTGCCGATAGCACGATCACTCTAAAAGGCGACCAACGAAGCCAACAAGTTGAAAGTGAAGCTGAAGTGGTGCTTAAGCCAAATCGCAGCTATCAAAGCAGTGCTTGGTTTAAACCCGGAGAGCAGTTCCCAGCCGCGTTTCGTGACCAGCTGGGGTGGTTACCAAAACCTGATGGTCAAGGTAAGTACCGCTTTACGTACAATGGCAGACTTTAAGTGACAGCAACAGAAAATAAGGCCGCGAATTGAGCGGCCTTATTGATCTCGGTTTAACGGTGGGTGCTTTTCATCACTGGAAAACTGATCTGTACCTTTAAACCTCCACCACTACGGTTATTGACGATAACCGAGCCATTGTGTTGGCTGACAATGCGTTTGACGATCGCCAGCCCAAGCCCCGTCCCTTCGCTGCCTCGTGCGGTATCTCCGCGAGTAAAAGGTTCAAACAGTTTGCCAATCTGACTTTGCTCGATCCCGGGACCATTATCTTCGACGCAAACCCAAACCAACTTGCTGTCTGCGGTTACCCCTGTGCTGACTTTAACCCAACCATTGCCGTAACGCAGAGCATTGACCACTAAGTTGCTGACAGCGCGCTTGATTGCAATGGGACTGCCCAAAGTTTCTTTCATCGGGTGATGGAACTCTGTTTCGATTTGGACTTCATATCCGCCCTCAGAAGACGCCACATCTTCTGCGATGTCATTGAGGTCAACCTCAATAAATGACTGTTTGTTTACTGGTTTCAAGTAGTCCATAAATTGGCTAATGATTTCATTGCACTCTTCCGTATCCCCGATGATACCTTCAGCCAAGTAGCTGTCTTGCGGCGACATCATCTCTGTGGCGAGACGGATGCGGGTCAATGGTGTACGTAAGTCATGGCTGATACCGGCCATCAGCAATGCTCGGTCTTCTTCTAGTGCTTGTATCCCTTTCGACATCTGATTAAAAGCGCGAGTCACAGAGCGAATCTCAGAGGCACCTTTCTCTGGCAGCGGAGGCGGAATTTCACCGCGTCCAACGCCTTTGGCGGCTCTTTCTAATGCGATGAGTGGTCGATTTTGCAAACGAATAAACAACCAACCTCCCGCAATGATCAGGAGTGCCATGATCAGGCTATTGCGAAATAGCGGGGTAAAGTCTTCTTCTTGTAGCTCGGAAAGGGGGATGCGTAACAACGAGTCGGGTAAGGACTCGATTTGCATCCACAGAATATAGCTTTCTGAGCCTAACATCATGCGAACATCGGTGGGGGAGCCGAGTTCATTACTCATTTCTTCACTCATCAGATCGATGCTCACCGCGTGATAAAACTCATCCGCGATTGGGCTGTCTTTGGCATGAATGGTGACGCCAAGTTGCTCGAGTACGCGCCTGCGAAGCGGGGCATCGAGGTCTAGGCCATCTTCGAGGTTGGCCGAGTCATTGAGCATCAGATTGATTTCATGGCTGAGGATTTTGTTGAACTGCTGCAAACTGGGCATCAACGCATAGTTGAAGACCGCGTAGTAGGAATAGATCTGACTGGCGATAAGCAGCGTAAGGAAAATGATGATCGACTGAGTAAATGAGCTACGAATGCGCATACTGACAACCTTGCTAGTGTGAAAACAAAAAGTGCGAGACCCTGTCTCGCACTTTAGCAGAATTCAAATTAAGCTTCTTTGCCATCTGGGACAAAGACGTAGCCCAACCCCCACACGGTTTGAATATAGCGAGGTTTGCTCGGGTCGATTTCTAGCATACGGCGTAAGCGAGAGATTTGAACGTCGATAGATCGTTCCATTGCCGAGTACTCCCGGCCGCGCGCCATATTCATTAGCTTATCACGCGACATAGGCTCACGAGCATTGGTGACAAGCGCTTTCAGTACGGCAAATTCGCCTGACGTTAACGGCATGGCTTCTTCACCGCGGAACATTTCACGCGTTCCGAGATTCAGACGGAACTCACCAAACTCAACCACAGACTCTGCGCTGCTTGGTGCGCCTGGTAGTTCAGTAGTTTGACGACGCAATACCGCTTTGATTCGCGCAAGTAGTTCGCGTGGGTTAAATGGTTTCGGCAGGTAGTCGTCAGCGCCCACTTCGAGGCCAACGATACGATCCACTTCATCCCCTTTCGCGGTTAGCATCAGGATGGGCAGCATATTGTTGGCGTTACGCAGGCGGCGGCAAATTGAGAGGCCATCTTCACCAGGCAGCATTAGGTCTAATACCATCAAGTGGAAGTTCTCGCGTGTCAGCAGTCGGTCCATCTGCTCGCTGTTTGCGACACTGCGCACTTGGAATCCCTGCTCAGACAAGTAACGCTCTAGCAGTGCACGTAGGCGTGCATCGTCATCAACGACTAAAATCTTGTAATTTTCTTGCATGTAATGATTCCACCTATCAAATAAGCTTAGCGCTCAGGACCGGGCTCAATTGCCCTTTATAACCAGTCAAAATGTAACACTGTTCTGACCAAAGTGGCGCAAAGAATTGTTAACGTTTATTTCCTTTTTAGCTAATGTATACGTCATATTCAATTCAGTAACGTCAGAAATATGAAAACAAACCTAATTACGCGTGAAGGCTTTGATCGACTTAAGAAAGAGCTCGATTTCTTATGGAAAGAAGAACGGCCGGAAGTGACGAAAAAAGTGACTTGGGCGGCGAGCTTAGGTGATCGTAGCGAAAACGCGGATTATCAATACAACAAGAAGCGTCTGCGTGAAATTGACCGTCGAGTGCGTTACCTGCGCAAGCGTCTTGAGCAGGTTAAAGTGGTCGACTATGCGCCCCAGCAAGAGGGGAAGGTATTTTTCGGCGCTTGGGTGGAGATAGAAAACGAAGCGGGAGAGGTAAAATCCTTTCGAATTGTTGGTCCCGATGAGATTTACGGTGACGCAAAAGGGTATATCTCAATCGACTCACCGATGGCTCGCGCGTTGCTAAAAAAAGAAGTCGATGACGAGTTCAGTGTTAAAACGCCAGAAGGGTACAAAGAGTGGTTTGTTAACCGCATCAGCTATAAGCCCTTACTTTAGATTCACGCCACTTGTCCCCATATAGTGTTTAAATATAAGTAAAGAGATTCCACGGATGAGCCAAGCTATCTGTCATATGATTGCTCAAGAGCTAAATGTTCGCCCTGAGCAAGTTACTGCTGCCGTTAACCTTATTGACGATGGCAACACAGTCCCATTTATTGCCCGCTACCGTAAAGAAGTCACAGGTGGACTGGATGATACCCAGTTACGTAACCTTGATAGCCGCTTGTCATACTTGCGTGAGTTAGATGATCGCCGCCAGACTATTTTAAAGTCGATTCAAGAACAAGGTAAGTTGAGCGCTGAGCTGGAAGTGGAAATCAACCAGGCCGACAGTAAAACGCGTCTGGAAGATTTGTACCTGCCCTACAAGCCAAAGCGCCGTACTAAAGGCCAGATCGCGATTGAAGCGGGTCTTGAGCCACTGGCCGATAAGTTGTGGCATGAACCACAAACCGATCCAGACAGCGAGGCTAAGCAGTATGTCTCTGCAGACAAAGGCGTGGCAGATGCAAAAGCAGCGTTGGACGGTGCTCGTGCGATTGTTATGGAGCGCATCGCAGAAGATGCTAACTTGCTTGAAAAGATTCGTCAGCACCTCAGTCGCAATGCAGAGCTAGTGGCTCGTGTTGTCGAGGGTAAAGAGCGAGAAGGCGAGAAATTTAAAGATTACTTCGAGCACAATGAATCGCTGAGTAAGGTTCCTTCTCACCGGGCCCTTGCGATGCTGCGAGGACGAAATGAAGGCTTCCTGACGCTGGCGATGAATGCCGATCCAGCGCAAGAAGAAGGCGCTCGCCAATCTTATTGTGAGACCATCATCTCTGATCACTACGGTATCTCACTCAGCCACGCTCCGGCGGACGCTTGGCGTAAACAAGTCATTAGCTGGGCTTGGCGCATTAAGGTGTCGATGCACATGGAAACCGAACTGATGGGTGCCATGAAAGAGCGTGCGGAAGTGGAAGCCATTGAGGTATTCGCGACTAACCTAAAAGATCTCTTGATGGCAGCTCCGGCTGGCCCTCGAGCGACGCTTGGCCTCGATCCGGGTCTACGTACAGGTTCTAAAATTGCGGTGGTGGATTCGACGGGCAAAGTCTTGGCAACTGAAACCATTTATCCTCATCCTCCGCAGAATCAGTACGACAAGTCGGCACAAGTTGTTGCGGCTATGGTCAAGCAGTTTAATGTCGATTTGATTGCGATCGGTAATGGCACGGCTTCGCGTGAAACGGACAGCTTTGTTGCTGATCTGATTAAACGCAACAACCTTAAAGTGCAAAAGATCATGGTCAGTGAAGCGGGGGCATCGGTCTACTCTGCATCCGAGCTTGCCGCGAAAGAATTTCCTAATTTGGATGTGTCTTTGCGCGGTGCTGTCTCCATTGCACGCCGCCTGCAAGACCCATTGGCTGAGCTGGTGAAAATTGACCCGAAATCGATCGGTGTTGGTCAGTATCAGCACGATGTGAGCCAGTCCATGTTGGCAAAACGTCTTGATGCTGTCGTTGAAGATTGTGTGAACGCTGTTGGTGTTGATGTAAATACGGCCTCTCCGGCACTACTGACTCGTGTGGCTGGCCTATCGAGTACCATTGCACAAAATATCGTTGATTATCGTGATGAGCATGGTCGATTTGAAGCGCGTACCACGTTAAAGAAAGTCGCCCGTCTTGGCCCTAAAGCGTTTGAACAGTGTGCGGGCTTCTTACGCATCATGGATGGTAAAAACCCGCTTGATGCGTCTTCTGTTCACCCTGAAGCGTATCCGGTGGTTAAAGCCATTGCGGAAAAAAACAGCAAGCAAGTGAAATCCCTGATTGGTGATACTCAGTTCTTACATGGGTTACATGCTGTCGATTATACCGATGACAATTTTGGTTTACCGACGGTGACAGACATCATCAAAGAGCTCGACAAACCAGGCCGAGATCCTCGCCCAGAGTTCAAAACGGCGACGTTTGCTGAAGGCGTTAATTCGGTATCCGACCTTGAGCCAGGCATGGTGTTAGAGGGGGTAGTGTCGAACGTGGCGAATTTTGGTGCATTTGTTGACATTGGCGTCCATCAAGATGGCTTGGTTCACATCTCTGCCTTAACAGATAAGTATGTTTCTGATCCACGTGAAGTGGTTAAAGCCGGTGATATTGTGAAAGTGAAAGTCATGGAAGTTGATGTACAGCGCAAACGCATTGGGCTTTCTATGCGACTGAACGACGAGCCTGGCCAAGATAATCGAGCGCAACGCGCGCCCGCTCCTCGTGGCCAACAGCGTCAAGGGCATAAACCCGGCGGTCAGCGTCGCCGCGAAGAATCGAATGGTAATAGTGCCATGGGTGGCGCCTTTGCTGCGGCGTTTGCCAAAGCGAAACGATAGCTGACTAGGCTTAGTTAAAAATATAAATCCCCGCAACTGCAAAGAAGCGGGGATTTTTTTCGGTATTTCCTAACGTCTAGGTACTACAACACCGCTATGACATCAGAAGGCGTATTTGGCGCGACCGAGTGACCATAATGAAACTTAATCACAGTGCGGCGTTTCGCCATTTTTCCTTCTGTTATCGCCGCATCGATGATGCGTGTGGGTAACCGAAAGCGCATTGCATAGCCTTTGCCCTGACTTTTGCTGTAGCTGTCGAGAGCAAGCAGTTGGAATATCCGCTCGAGTGTATCTTGCGGGGCTTCCTGACTGACGATGCTGAGTTCTTCTTGTTCACCAGTTTCGTAGCTAGGGTGCTCCGCTGGATCCCAAGAGGATTGTTTGCGCCGTTTGTCATCTGCTTTGACTTTTCGCTCTGCATTACTCTTGGTCAATGCAATCGTCGCAGGAACAGGTTCGCGAACTTTGTTATCACGAGCTGTTTGCTCCGTCTGAACATTCACCGATGGGGCGATAAGCGGCACACTTACGTTCGTAGGTGATACGAGCATCGCTTTACCTCCTCACGCCCAAACCTCTACTGGTATTACTCTGCGGCAATATTTTCTTGGTTCGTTTATTTATCGACCACTATGGTCAAAAATTTAGCGTATTGAGTGTAATGAATTGTTAGTTTTCGGTGATAAAGCCGCTAACCTGCTGACAAAACTCGTTAAATTCAGTTATGAATGGAGCGTGTGATGAAGCGCCAAACATATAACTCTTGCTGTTCGGCATCAGAGTGTCGACGTCGCTGGCTACTTTCGCAGGCACTAAGCCATCTAATCGACCGTAAAGACGCAAAGTCGGGATCTCAACACCACTCAGTTGTTCTCGGTAATCAATGTCTGCCAGTAGGTTTAATCCTGCAAGCAACGATTTTGGATTGGGGTTCGGACGAGAAAGCACGGCTTGTTTCAATGCCTTTACATCTTGGCGCGCGGATGGGCTACCCATGGCTTGTAACGCCATAAAGCGCTCAATGGTTAATTGGAAGTTCTCAACCAGTTGTTCAGTGAAGGCGCTTAACACTTGAGGTTGAATCCCGCGCCAACGTCGCTCGGCAGCGAACTTAGGTGAACTCGCCACCGTAATCAGTTTGGTGATGCGATCTGGGTGTTGCACGGCAATATGCGTTGCCAGTAGACCGCCAAGCGACCAACCTAGCCATACCGCTTGCTGCGGGGCATCGGCAAGGACCAACTCCGCCAGTTGCTCAATGGAGTCAAAGTGGCGCTGGTGGCTGTGGCCAAAGCCTGGTAGGTCAACCACATGTACACGATGGTTTTGACTAAGCTCATCGACAGTTTTCTGCCACACCGCCCCGTTCATACCCCAGCCATGCAGTAGAACGATGTCTTGCCCCTCACCATGAGACTGCCAATGCAAAGGTGTTGTTATGCTCTCAGTCTGTACCACTTTTCTCATCCTATGTTATTGCTGCTTTGCGACACAATGGCACCGAATGAGTGCTGTGTGCAGGGGAGCTATGTTAGCGCATCGGATGAAGAAATACACAACAGACCTGTTTTCTCCTCAATGCGAGTTGTGTGGTTTAACTATTGGAACAAGCGCTCGGTTGTCTTGGCTGTGCGAATATTGCGAGCTACATTTTCGGCCGCAATCGCGTTGTTCATGTTGCGGTTTGCCTACCGTGATCGCCACTTTAGAATGCGGGACGTGCTTACGTACGCCGCCTTTATGGCAACGACTCTATTGTGTTGGAGATTATCAAGCGCCTTTGTCGAGTTATGTGCACAAACTTAAGTACCAAGGACAGTTTTGGCAAGCGAGTAAACTGGCGCAATTGCTCGCGGTGCAAATCGAACAACCAGCCGAGTTGATTACCTGCGTGCCACTGCATTGGCGGCGTCACTGGCTGCGAGGTTTCAATCAAAGTGAGATGCTGGCCATCTCGTTGGCCGACAAACTTGAACGGCCTTATCAATCTTTGTTTCGCCGTGTCCGAGCCACCTCCCCTCAACTGGGCAAAAACCGTCGTCAGCGCCTCGCGAATCTGCGCAATGCCTATATTATGAATCGCTCATTGACGGCCAAACATGTCGCGATTGTTGATGATGTACTCACTACAGGTAGTACCGTGCAGCAATTATGTAAATTACTGCTTGATGCGGGCGTGAAAACCATTGATATTTACACCATATGCCGTACTCCTGAGCCTTCAGAAAAGCGCTAGACCACGAGTTTTCGTCCACAGGGGCTAGATCTTGCAAAAATCAGGAGTAGAATGGTGACTAAATAGCCTACAAATTTACTCAGGTATTCGTCGTGTCAAATCCTATTACTATTACAGAAAATGCCCAATCGCATTTCGCAAATCTTCTGAGCCAACAGCCAGAAGGGACTAATATTCGTGTATTCGTTGTTAACCCAGGAACTCAAAATGCAGAGTGTGGTGTTTCTTACTGTCCACCAGAGGCGATAGAGTCGACGGATACTGAGCTGACATACGAGCATTTTTCTGCTTATGTTGATGAGCTAAGCCTACCGTTTTTGGAAGATGCTGAAATTGACTTCGTCACGGACAAAATGGGTTCTCAGCTCACGCTAAAAGCGCCTAACGCTAAGATGCGTAAGGTGTCAGATGACGCACCACTGCTTGAGCGTGTTGAATATGTTATTCAAACCCAAGTAAACCCTCAGTTGGCGGGCCACGGTGGTCACGTGAATCTAGTGGAAATTACGGAACAAGGTGTGGCGATTGTGTCATTTGGCGGCGGTTGTAACGGCTGTTCTATGGTAGATGTGACTTTGAAAGAAGGCATCGAAAAAGAGCTACTACAACAGTTTGAAGGTGAGCTAACCGCTGTGCGTGATGCAACAGAACACGACCGTGGTGAGCACTCATACTACTAATTGTGTTCAGTTAGTGAGAATGGGTTTTTAACCATATGGAATACAAAGGGTTGACGCGTATGTCAGCCCTTTTTTTGTTTTCAAAGCTATGGGTTTTCTCATATATTAGTAGCTTCATCTGATCTTTAAGGAGTAAGTCCATGGCGAAACGGACACCACCAGATATTCTGGAAAAACGCACCGTTGCTCAATCACGATTATTTACGATCGAGGCAATGGACTTACGCTTTAGTAATGGTGAAGAGCGTACTTATGAAAGGATGAAACCAAGCGGTCGTAATGCTGTAATGATGGTACCGATCACTGAACAAGGTGACATTCTTCTAGTCCGCGAATATGCAGCGGGAACAGAGCGTTATGAGCTTGGCTTTCCGAAAGGGTTGATTGACCCTGGGGAAGCGCCGATCCAGGCTGCTGACCGTGAGCTGAAAGAGGAGATTGGCTTTGGCGCGCGCAAACTGACACCACTGAAAGATGTGGTCCTCGCCCCATCATACTTCTCCAGCAAAATGACTCTGTTTATTGCAGAGGATCTATACTCAGAACAACTAGAAGGTGATGAACCAGAACCACTGGACATTATTCGCTGGCCATTAGCCCAAGCTGAAGAGCTTCTCACTCACCTTGATTTTTGCGAAGCGCGCAGCATTACTGCGTTGCTCCTCGCTCTGCGCACTCTAAAAGCATAAATTAAAGCAGGGCGATAAGGATTTACTATGCCAATGACAGAAGACCTATCCCATCATTTACCCGCAGTGATTGACGTTGCACGTTCAGCCGGGCAACTGATTCTCGATATCTACGAGAAAAAAGAGTACGAAGAGTACACCAAAAGCGATGAGACGCCAGTGACAAGCGCCGATATCGCGGCCCACAAGTTGATTGTTGAAAAGCTGACGGAGTTGACGCCAGATATCCCTGTGTTGTCAGAAGAGGCAGCCGATATCAGCCTAGACAAACGTTCGCAGTGGAGCCGCTATTGGCTTGTGGATCCTCTGGATGGAACCCAAGAATTTATTGCTCGCAGTGGCGACTTTGCTACCATCATCGCGCTGGTGGAAAATCATCAGCCAGTCATGGGGGTCGTGTATGGTCCGGTTTCTGGTGTAACGTACTACGCTTATCAAGGCAAGGGTGCCTGGAAAATTCCAGACATGAGCGAGAGCGTGCGCATTAAGACCCATCAGCATGATGGCCAAGCTAGTCCAATTGCGATCGCCATCAGTCGTCGTCAAGACATCAATCGTATAACCAATCGTATGAGTAGCGCATGGAACTATGACTTAGTCCCGCTCGGTTCCGCAGCATTAAAAGCTTGCTTGGTCGCAGAAGGTGCTGTGGATTGCTATTTGCGCTTGGGCCCAACTGGTGAATGGGATACAGCTGCAACACAGTGCATCGTTGAAGAAGCGGGGGGGCGTATCCTCAGTACTCAACTTGAACCTTTGTCTTATAACGAGCGTGACACGTTAGAGAATCCAAACTTTATTGTTCTTGGCGATGAGCGCTTGCCTTGGGATGATATTTTGCAGGTTAAGGATTAAGCCGACCATGAAGCGCTCTTAGAGCGCTTTTTCTTGTTATGCCTTAGAGTAGACGTCCCTGTCTCCTAGCCATCGTTCAATAATGGCGGTGGCATTGTCTGGGTAGTTATCATGGATATATCGGGCAATACGTTGAACTTCCGGTATTAATCGCTGATCACGAACCAAATCCGCAATTTTGAAGTCGGCCATGCCAGTTTGTTTGGTTCCTAATAGCTCACCTGGGCCTCGAATCTCGAGGTCGCGCTGGGCAATCACAAAACCATCGTTACTCTCTCTCAGTACCGCTAAACGCTTTTGTGCCGTTTTAGACAGCGGAGAGTGGTAGAGCAGCACACAATGACTGGCAACGCTGCCTCGCCCGACACGGCCACGTAGTTGGTGTAATTGAGCTAGTCCTAAACGCTCTGGGTTTTCGATGATCATTAAGCTTGAGTTAGGTACGTCGACACCGACCTCAATCACGGTCGTTGCGACCAGTAGTTGTAGCTTGTTATCTTTGAAGTCCTGCATGACGGCCTGTTTCTCCGCTGGCTTCATACGGCCATGGACTAAGCCTATTTTGACTTCTGGAAGCTTGCGCTGCAGATCTTCAGCGGTATCCGCTGCGGCTTGCGCTTCGAGTACTTCCGACTCATCGATTAGGGTACACACCCAGTAAGCTTGCTTGCCTTCGTTGAGACAAGCATGGCGTACTCTTTCAATGATGTCATCGCGCTTAGTGTCGGGAATGGCAACTGTTTGGATAGGTGTACGGCCCGGCGGCAGTTCATCAATAACCGATGTTTCAAGATCGGCATACGCGGTCATCGCTAAAGTGCGGGGAATCGGCGTTGCCGTCATGATCAATTGATGGGGATACGCGCCTTGCTTTGCCCCTTTTTCTCTTAGTTCTAAACGTTGGTGGACACCGAAGCGGTGCTGTTCATCAATGATGACTAAGGCGAGGTGGTGGAACTCTACGTGCTCTTGGAATAATGCATGAGTACCGACAACCATTTGAGCTTCGCCACTGGCAATACGCGCCAACTCCGCGTCTTTCGCCTTACCTTTTAACTTACCCGCCAACCAGCCAACTTTGATGTCCATTGGCTCAAACCAATTGGCAAAGTTGATGGCATGTTGCTCTGCGAGGAGTTCTGTTGGTGCCATTAACGCAACTTGATAGCCTTGTTCTAGAGCGCGAACGGCGGCCAAGGCTGCAACTAAGGTTTTTCCTGAGCCAACATCGCCTTGTACAAGGCGCATCATAGGGTGTGGCTTGAGCAAATCATCCTCAATCTCTTTAACCACTCGGGCTTGAGCCTTGGTTGGAGAGAAGGGTAGTTGTCCGAGCAGCTGTTGCTTTAGCTGATGACACTCTTTTAGTGGTAATGCGGTGTCCTGCTGACCTTTGCTGCGTACCGCCAGCATGGATAGGTTTTGCGCAAGCAATTCCTCCATAATCAGACGAATTTGAGCTGGGTTCTTGCCTTCATCAAACTCATCGACATCCAATGACGGCGGTGGACGATGAATGGTATGCAGAGCTTGAGCCAGTGTGAGTTGGTGATCGTATAAACCTGATGGTAACAATTCTTGCACGGCCGCTTTATCGAGTAATGCTAAGGCTTGATCCGTTAGGTTACGCAGCGTGATTTGACGCAGTCCGTCTGTGGTTGGGTAGACAGGGGTTAAAGTCTGCTCGACATCGGCCTTTTGATTTGGCGCGTAGAATTTATAGTCAGGATGAACGATTTCAAGACCGTAACCGCCTCGTTTAACTTCACCATAAGCATGAACCGTTTTGCCTTCGGCGAAGTTGTTTTTCATTGCCGCAGTAAAATTGAAAAAACGCAACGTAATGGTGCCATTGCCATCGCTTAGCTTAACGGTCAGCATTTTGCGTTTGCCAAATAGCGTGTCGACGGCCATCACTTTGCCTTGTACGGCAGCCCATAGCCCAGCATGCAGCTTAGCAATGGGGTAAATTCGCGTGCGATCTTCATAGCGCAATGGTAAGTGGAACAGCAAATCCTGTACTGAGTTGAGTCCAACTTTGGCGAGTTTTTCCGCTACTTTTGCACCGATACCCGTCAGCGAGGTAAGAGGAATAGCAGAGAGTAGCTGAGACATAAAAAAGCTCGTTAAGTCGTTCAATCTAATCTAGATAGTTAACCATCGAGCTGTGTTTTTGTACAGGGATTTTTATGCTTCGCTGTTGTGGTCGTCAGCGAAGCACATCGATCTCGTGACTATTTCTTCTGCATCTCAGCCCACCACTCATCGTCGGCAACGATTTGTCCTTGCTCGTCGAGTGGAGGGTAAGCTAGGCCTTTACGCTTCGCGACTTTAGCCAACACTGGGTGGCCTCGCTCAAACAGCAAACGGTGAATGGTTTCTTGTGGAACTGAGCTCACGTCATTGTCGTACATACCAGCGGCTTCACGTTGACGCTGTGCTTCATAGAGAATAACGGCGCTGGCAACCGAGACGTTCAATGACTGCACCATCCCCACCATAGGGACTATGATGTCTTGGTCTGCGAGCTTTTTAGCTTGTTCTGAGGCGCCGATTTTTTCGCTACCAAGAATAATGGCGGTGGGTTTGGTGTAGTCAATCTGGCGGAAATCGACCGCGCTATCCGATAGATTGGTCACCAACACTTGCATGCCTTGCGATTTAAGTTCGCTGATCGCCTCTTCAATGCTGTCGTGCGTCTCGACGTCTACCCAGTTTCTTGCTCCGGCTGAAGTATGACTAAGGGTGCGCATTTCGTTCGGCCATACGGCATGGATTTTATGTATTCCCGTCGCATCGGCAGTCCGGATCACGGCAGAGACATTGTTGGGTTTATGGACTTCTTCCAAGCACAGAGTGAGGTCGGCTTGACGAGACTTAAGCACTTCTTGGATACGATTGTAACGTTCTAAATTCATCTTGGTTCTCTTGATATCAATAAGCCCAGCCTCTGAGTGGTTGGCTTATGCTATCGATATTACAAAAATGTCCTTGAAACCTTAGGCTTCAAGGACATTTAAATTTAACGCGTTCGTCGCTTTAATTTTTACGACGACGGACCTTGAGTGTCTGTGGCATCGCTTTGATCTTACGCATGATACCAGCAAGGTGGACACGATCTTTGGTTGTCAGCAGTACCGTGACGGTATACAAGCGACCGTCACGTTCTTCTGTCGACAGTCCATGAATGTTGGAACCTGTCTTCGAGATAACATTGGTTAGCTCTGCCAGTGCGCCTTGACGGTTTTGTACGTCGACATTCAGTTCTGTAATGAACTCTTGCTCGTAGTCTTCAGACCACTCGACAGCCATATACTTATCCGGCTCTTTCTGATACCCGCGGACATTTGGACATGTTTCGCGGTGGACGACTAAGCCACGGCCTGGAGAGACGTGTGCAATGATATGGTCGTCTGGGATTGGATGACAGCAGTTGGCGAAAGTAAGCAACAAGCCTTCCGCACCGCGGATAGGTAGCTTTTTCTTCGAGGTATTGTCAGCACCAACTACTTCAGTTAATTCGTCCGCATCACCCAATAAACGACGGGCAATGACAATACTCATTAATTCACCTAGACCAATATCAGCCAACAAGTCTTCGATGGTCGCGACTTTGAGGTCGGTTAGCACGTGCTGGATGTTCTCTTCGCTGATGTCGCTAAGAGACAGTTCACCTAATGCATGATTGAGCAATCGACGACCTAGCGTGATTGACTCTTCACGGCGCATGGTTTTGAGAACCTGACGAATCTTGGTTCGCGCACGCGAAGTCACGACGTAGTTTAGCCAAGCTGCATTTGGTCGCGCGCCTGGCGCACTGATGATCTCAATTGTCTGACCATTTTTCAGGGCTTTGCTCAGTGGGTATGGATTACGATCAACACGAGCACCAACACAAGTATTACCGACATCAGTGTGGACGGCATAAGCAAAGTCTACTGCTGTTGCACCGACAGGCAACTCAACGATGCGGCCTTTCGGCGTGAAGACGTAGATTTCATCTGGGAACAGGTCTGATTTAACGTTTTCGATAAACTCAAACGAGTTACCCGCACTTTGCTGCAGTTCGAGTAAGCTTTGCATCCAACGCTGTGCTTTGACCTGCGCTGTGGTACCTGTGCGTTCGCCACTGCCTTTATATGACCAATGCGCCGCAACACCTTTATCCGCCATTTGGTCCATATCTTCAGTACGAATTTGTACTTCAACAGGGACGCCATGAGGGCCAACCATTGAGGTGTGCAAAGACTGGTAGCCGTTGGCTTTCGGGACCGCAATGTAATCTTTCATGCGGCTCGGGCGTGGCTTATACAAACTGTGTACCTGACCCAATACTCGGTAACATGTATCAGCGTCTTCCACGACTACACGAAAAGCGTAAATGTCCATAATGGTGTGGAAGCGCTGCTCTTTGGTTTTCATCTTGTTATAGATGGAGAACAGATTCTTCTCACGACCGAATACTCGGGCTTTCAAACCGACTTCTTCTAGGCGACCTTCGATTTCAGTGTGAATACGCTGAATCATCTCTTTGCGGTTGCCACGGGCCGATTTCACCACTTCCTTTAGAACGCGGTAGCGATTTGGGTATAAGGCTTCAAAACCTAGCTCTTCAAGCTCTGTTTTGATGTTATGGATACCGAGGCGATGAGCCAAAGGCGAATAAATTTCTAACGTTTCTCGGGCAATACGGCGCTTTTTATCTGGGCGGAGAGCCCCTAAAGTGCGCATATTATGAGTACGGTCAGCAAGCTTGATCAGGATAACGCGAATGTCTTGCACCATGGCAAGTACCATTTTACGAAAGTTCTCTGCTTGAGCTTCTTTGCGATCACGAAATTTAAGCTTATCCAGCTTAGACACACCATCCACAAGTTCAGCAACTGTTGTGCCAAACTGCTCTTCGAGCTCCTCTTTAGTGACTTCAGTATCTTCAATCACATCGTGGAGAAGCGCCGCTTGGAGAGTCTCAATATCAAGGCGCATTTCGGCCAAAATACGAGCAACAGCGACAGGGTGGATAATATAAGGTTCACCGCTAGAGCGGGTTTGCCCTTCATGGGCATCTTTCGCTACCACATAAGATTGACGCAGAGCCTCAATTTGAGGCTCTGTTAGGTATTCTTGGGCAACGTCTTTGAGGCTATCGAATAGATACAAACTTTAGGCCCGAAAAGATAGTTGTTATGAAGAGAGTCAGATTAACGAGTGTGAGCGATGCTGCTTACGGCTGCTAATTCTGCTGCTTCTTGCTCTTGCTGCTCCTGACGCTCACGAGCATCTAGGATTTCTTTAGTGATAAGGCTCTCTTCGATTTCGCGTAGAGCGATAACCGTTGGCTTATCGTTCTCTTCTGGCACTAGTGAATCTTTACCGCCAGTTTGCATTTGACGAGCGCGGCGAGCCGCAATTAGAACTAGGTCGAAACGGTTGCCAACTTTTTCAACAGCGTCTTGAACAGTTACGCGTGCCATGAGGACTCCAAATAGTTAACTAAAATTTTGTATGACGAGAAATTATACAGGCTGACGGTTCCCAGTGTCTAGACTTATGTCTCTAGCGAAGCTCGGAAAGATCATAAAAAGATCCTCGGATCGTTTGGTCTTTCAGCCTGTATTCTTGGGTTTACTCTGCAAGTAGAGCGTCAAGCATGCCTTTATATTTAGCAGCTTGTTTGTCTTGCTTCAATCGCTCGGCGCGAATGATCGCTTTAAAATCCATTAAAGCGTTGTCGAAATCGTCGTTGACGATTACGTAGTCGTACTCACTGTAGTGAGAAATTTCCGACTTTGCCTCGGCCATGCGCTTTGCAATCACTGCGTCGCTATCTTGACCACGGGCATTCAGACGACGTTCTAATTCACCGTTTGAAGGCGGTAAAATGAACAAGCTTTTTGCTTGTGGCATCTGCTCACGAATTTGACGTGCGCCTTGCCAATCAATATCAAGGAATACGTCGATGCCTTTTTCTAGATTCTCTTCAATCCAAATGCGTGAGGTACCGTAGTAGTTACCAAACACTTCTGCGTATTCCAAGAATGCACCTTGTTCAATCAACTCTTCAAAGTGTTCTTTTTGCACAAAGTGGTAGTGGACACCATCTTGTTCACCAGGACGCATGCCGCGAGTCGTATGCGACACAGACACTTTCATTGCGTATGTTGGATTGGTTTCTAGCATTGCTGAAATCAAGCTCGATTTACCCGCGCCGCTTGGTGCAGATACAATATAAAGAGTGCCTTTGCCCATAGGTACAATTCCACGTTTGGTTTGATGGTATCGATGAGAGATTATCGACGTATTTTAAAGATAGCACTGACCATACTGAATCACCGAATTGGCGAAATTTAGGTCAGAAAAATGGAGGCGAAGAGTAGCACAATTCCACGCTTCAGAACAATAACAATGCGCTTAACTGTGCGTTGTTATTAGGCAGAGCGTCTTTTCATTCCCTGGGCATTGATAAATTGATCAGCGATGGTCGTGAACTTGAACAAGCACTCGACTAATTGCTAATAGAGAAAGACAAAGCTTAGCCATCATTTGTTCAAAAACACATGGTAAAATCGGCACTACTTTTCATCATTCAGTGCACTTTTGTATGCCGTCTAATTTACCTAAAGGGTTCAGTCGTCCGTTCCTGAAAATCTTCCACGTCTTAGAGGCGGTTCTCTTAGTGGCGATCACTCTGGCAACGCTATTTGCCATGGTGGAAGAATTTATTCATGTCTTTGAACAAAAGAGAGTCCTACTGACGGATATCTTACTGATGTTCATCTATCTCGAGGTGTTGGCTATGGTTCAACAGTTCGTCGTCAATGGTAAAATCCCGGTTCGTTATCCGATATATATCGCGATGATGGCGATTGCCCGATACATCACCTTAGGCATGAAAGAGATGGATGCGACCTTAGTGGTGTGGTTATCCGTCGCGGCATTTATTCTCGCTGCTGCGACCTTACTGATTCGTGTTGGACATCATTACTGGCCTTACGTCGATCGCAATACCTCAGAAAAAGACGAATAGCGAGTTGTTCTTATTCAACGGATTCGCCCCATGTAAAGCTATTTATTGAATGCAAATCAAAATGGTTTGCATTTATAAAATTACTGTTATATACCTCTCCCTTTGTTAAGCACTTGTATAACATCGATGAGCAGCGTGGGCATGCTCGGGGAAGGGAAGAGTATGCTAGAAGCGAGAAAGTTGGCGTTTAATGTTGGGGAAAGGGCACTTCTGTCCAATTTTGATGTGACCTTTGAACCGGGCAAAATCTATGCATTGGTTGGCCATAATGGCTCGGGTAAGTCGACCTTGCTTAAGCTACTGGCTCAACAGCAAAAACCCACCAGTGGCGATGTTCTGCTGCAAGGCAAATCTGTGTCTGAGTGGGCAGACAAAAAATTTGCTCAGCAAGTCGCCTATCTACCTCAGCACTTACCTGCCACCGACAGCCTCTCTGGTCGAGACTTAGTGAGCTTTGGTCGTTACCCCTGGCATGGCTTGCTGGGTCGACTAACGACTAAGGACAAGCAGTATATCGCTGAAGCGATGCGCTTAACCGATACGGAAAGGTACGCTGATCGTTTAGTCGATACTCTGTCTGGCGGTGAGCGTCAGAGAGTATGGCTGGCGATGTTGATGGCACAAAGAACTCAGTACCTGCTATTGGATGAGCCCTTGTCCGCGCTAGATATTGCTCACCAAGTTGAAATGCTAGAGTTAATAAAGAAGTTAGCCATTGAATTGGAGCTGGGCGTCATTATCGTCATTCATGATATCAACATGGCGGCCAGATTCTGTGACCACATTGTTGCGTTGCATAGCGGTGAAATGATAGTTCAGGGAGACGTAGAACACGTTTTTCAAGCTGATAAATTGCGTGATATTTATGGCATCGAGATGCAGATCACCGACCATGCAGCGGGCTACCCGGTGGCTATGCCATGTTAAGAATTCTGTCGACTTTTTGGGTGGCGACCTGTCTTAGCTTAACCTCTTCTTCTGTGGTGGGACAAACTCAGCCAGCCGAGCCGCCACTGCGTGTGATGTCAGTCGATTGGTCGCAAACTGAGACTATGTTGGCTCTCGGTGTTATTCCGGTCGCGTCAGCGCAGCAATCCGATTACAACGATTGGGTCGGCAGCCCTAAAATCCCGCAGCAAACCGTTGATGTTGGATTACGTACCCAACCTAATCTAGAGCGACTGTCTGAACTGGACCTTGATACCATTTTCCTTTCTCCCCGCTTTGCCTCTTTAGAGCCTCAGTTGTCTCGGATTGCTCCGGTGGAAATTCTTGGCTTGTATAAGGTTGGCGAAGTGAACTGGGCTGCGGTGAAAGACTTCACTCAGCGCATGGCCATTGCAGTGAATGCAGAGCAGCAAGCAACAACCTTGATCGCGCAAAGTGAACAGACTCTCGCTGATCTTAAACGTAGTGTTCCGAGCCAAACTCCCCCTGTTTTGTTGGTCCAATTCATGGACAGTAAGCACGTCCGAGTTTTTGGTGAAAACAGCATATATAAGGTGGCCCTTAATCAGCTCGGTATTGAAAACGCGTGGCAGCAAGAGACCAACGCGTGGGGATTCAATTTAACAGGGGTGGATAAGTTGCAAGGGATTGAGGGGCAGATTGTGGTGATTGACCCTTTGCCTATGGGGGTGAAAGAGCATTTAGCCCAAGACAGATATTGGCAATATTTGGTCGAACAATCTGGCTACCCGGTGCTGAATTTAGAAGCGATCTGGAGTTTTGGAGGTATGCCTTCAGCCCTACGTTTTGCCCACTTGATTACCGAAGCACTGAATAAGGAGAGTACACGATGAGAATGCTGTCTCTGAGTTTGGTGGTACTTCTTGCTACTGCGACCTTGATGGTGGCTGGTTATCAGTTATCGATGAGCAGCGAGTTATCGCTGGGGATGGCAAGCTTGTGGCAAGCCGATTGGCTATCACCTGACTCTGTTCGACTTCATTTGACTTGGTGGCCAAGGCTGTTTACGACATTACTGGCGGGTGCGGCGCTTGCTGTTGCTGGTGTGTTGATGCAACAAGTGCTGAGAAACCCTCTTGCATCGCCCTCTACCTTAGGTGTCGCGAGTGGGGCGAGCTTTGCGTTAATGATGGCAACCTTGTATGCACCTTGGATGCTGGTGTTGTCTAAGTCTCTGGTTGCGTTACTGGGCGGTGTCGCCACTATGGCACTGGTGTTTGCTTTGTCTTGGCGACGAGCTTTGTCACCGACCGTCGTTGTTGTATCAGGTTTGGTCGTTAATCTCTATTTTGGCGCGGTCAATACCGTTTTGCTGATGATGAACCAAGACAAGCTATCTGGGCTAATGATCTGGGGTGCAGGTTCGCTTGTACAGACGGGTTGGGCTGAGATTGCCTATCTAGCGCCTCGATTGGCATTGGCTATCGGTATCGCGTTTCTATTCGTAAAGCCTTTAAGTTTATTGGAGCTGTCAGAGGAAGGGGCGAAAAGTCTTGGTGTTTCTTTGGCGAAACTACGCGTCATTTGCCTGGGTTTGGCTGTACTACTTACCGCTTGGGTGGTAGCGAAAGTCGGTGTCATTGGTTTTGTCGGTTTGGCGGCTCCGGCGATCACTCGCGCGGTTGGGGTGCATCGATTGGTACCTAAACTATTGGTTTCCATGTTACTGGGTGGATTGTTGCTGACATTAACCGATCTGTTGATCCAGCAGCTGCCAGGTATTGCAGCAATGATCATACCGACGGGAGCCGCGACAGCTGCACTCGGTGCGCCACTGTTGTTATGGCTTTTGCCGCGTGTGTCTATACGCAGCCAAGCGCAAACTCAAACAGTGATGACTCGTCAAACTGAACTAAGCAAACGCTTAGATCGTCGTGCGATATTGTGGGCCGCATTATTCGTACCTGTCGCGATGTTCGTATTTGCAACCACCTCGGTGCAAAGCTCTGGCTGGCAATGGCTGGTGCTGTCGAATGATTGGCACTTGCTTGAATGGCGCTGGCCGAGATTAGTTGCGGCAGGGTTGGCGGGAATTATGTTAGCAACGGCGGGGACTGTCATTCAAAGGTTAAGCGGCAACCCGATGGCGAGTCCGGAAGTGATTGGGATTAGCTCAGGCACGGCTCTCGGTTTAATTATTGCGATGTTCTCTGGTGTCGGCGTCAGCCTCGTTGGATTATATTTGGGCGGTTTGCTTGGTGCGATGGCGACACTGTTCATCATAGTGTTACTGAATCGAAAGAGCGGTTTCCAGCCCGAGCGAGTGCTACTCACAGGGGTGGCCATTACTGCATTGATGAACGCCGTACAAAGCTTTGTATTAGCTGGCGGCGATCCGCGTAGTTATCAGGTGTTAGCATGGCTATCTGGCTCGACATACTACGTCACCGAAGCAACGTTATTACCGCTTGTAGGCGCGACCATAGTGCTGGTCGGCATCAGTTTCGCGGCTGCTCGTTGGTTGGACATTCTACCGTTAGGAGAGGCCAGCGCTCGAGCTGTAGGGGTTAAGGTTAGCCGGGCGAGAGGCACTCTATTGCTTCTCGTTGCTCTGTTAACCGTGAGTGCGACGCTGGTTGTAGGGCCATTGAGTTTCATTGGGTTAATGGCGCCACACTTAGCGCGTTTGTTTGGCTTTAGCCGGGCACGAGAACATCTTATTTGTTCCGCCTTTGTTGGCGTGGGTTTGATGTTATTGGCTGACTGGCTTGGACGACAAATTCTTTATCCGCAAGAGATTCCGGCTGGTTTAGTTGCGTCACTGATTGGCGGTATGTACTTGATGTGGGGATTACGCAGGCTTTAGTTTGTACGCTATTGGTTATCAACCCCTTAGTCTTCTAGGAAGTTAAATGACGTTGCTTTTTCAACTGGCGCGCCAGCATTACAAAGCTCTATTGGTGATCGTATTGCTCAGCATGGTGAGTGCGTGTCTGAGTATTGGTGTGATTGCTTTTATTCAATATCGTTTGTTGGACAGCAACTTAGATATTAATCGAGCGATTTGGCAGTTTTCAGGGTTACTGGTTTTACTGCTCGCCAGCGCAACATGTGCTCAGGTCTCTTTACATCGGCTGGGACATAAGTTTGTTTACGACAAGCGTTGCCAATTGGTCAAACAACTGATCAACACCGACATTGAACAAATAGAGTCGTTGGGCAGTGCAGGCATACTGGCTTCACTCAATACGGATATTCGTAACGTCACTATCGCTTTTGTTACCCTTCCTGACATGATCTACGGGTTGGTTGTTACCTTAGTTGCGCTCTGTTATCTGACTTTCCTATCCCCACCTTTGTTCGCGATCAGCGTCTTGGTTTTGGCAATCACAGGTGTGATAGGGTACGGCTTAGTCTCGCGAATCACGCATCATGTACGTCAAGTCCGTGATATGGAGGATAAGCTGTATCAAGACTATCAAGCCATCATCCAAGGTAGTAAAGAACTCTCTCTTAACCCACAACGTGCTCGACGTTATTTTCGCGATGAGTTTCGCCTTCATGCCCAAGGTTATCGTCGCCATGTAACCCAAGCGGACACGTTCAACGGCTTTGCTGCCAATCTGGCAAATACGATAGTGCTGGCTCTGATAGGGTTGAATTTTTATCTCGCGTTGGGATTTGGTTGGGCTAGTTTTGAGGTCGCCTCAACCTTCGCTTTGGTGATTTTGTTTATTCGAATGCCACTAATGGCCGCCGTTGGAGCGCTGCCTGGTTTAGTTAGTGCGAACATTTCGATGACCAAGCTTGATTCGCTGGCTTTAAATCGAGACGACTCGCTACCAATGACGTCACCCACCACAGAGTTATTTCGTCGGCTTGAGCTGCGCCAAGTTACCTATCAGTACTCTTCTCAAAATGATGAAGCACCGTTTCAGGTCGGGCCATTAGATTTTTCAGCGTCTCAAGGCGAAGTGGTATTTGTTATTGGTGGTAATGGTAGCGGAAAATCCACGTTTGCTCAGTTGCTAACCGGGCTGTATCGTCCTCATTCGGGTCAGATTTTACTCAATGGTAAGCGAGTTGAAGAGGCTTCAATAACGGATTATCGTCAACAGTTCTCCGCGGTGTTCAGTGATTATTATCTGTTTCCACATCTGGTGGATGGTCAAGGTACTGATGCTGATGACTCACTTGTCAACGAGTGGATGCAGAGGTTAGAGATGAGCAACAAGGTGTCTGTGGAGAATGGCCGTTTATCAGACACGCGCTATTCACAGGGGCAGCGAAAGCGGCTTGCTTTATTGATGGCTATAGCGGAAAAAAAGGGATGTTTGTTGTTGGATGAATGGGCTGCCGATCAAGACCCTCGCTTCCGGCACATTTTTTATCATCAACTGTTGCCCCTATTAAAGCAGCGTAATATTACCGTTATCGCGATAACCCACGATGACCGCTACTTCACCATGGCAGATAGGATTCTTAAAATGGAGTCTGGTCAGCTAAGTGAATTCAACCCCTCTGAAATGAAGAAAGTCAGCCAAGCATTCGAGCGAGTATTGGCTTAGCCCTGAACGATAACGTTATCCCCCCCCTTATAAGACGGCCAGTAGATTGGCTTCTGCTAGCAATATCTTATTGAAATTAAATATATAAACACTCAATAACAGTGATTTTACATATTCCAATGATTTATAAAATTGGTTACACTCCGACCGCTTAAATATAAATAATAACAATTATCGATATCATTACGATGCTCGATAGTGCCGAAGTTAAGGAGAAACATATGAATCGGCAGTTCAGTCTGAGGCCGGCGTACCTCGCCGTGCTCTGTGCGATGTCTTCTGGAGTTGCGCTTGCGGAGGAATTGGATACGGTTGTTGTGGTTGGGGAACGATATGAGAGTGCTGTTGGCCCAGACTTTAGTTATGTTGGTCAGAAAAGCCGTACCGCGACAAAAACTGATTTGGCTATCAAAGAAACACCACGCGCTGTGTCTGTCGTGACTCGAGAGCAAATCGATGATCGTGCATCGATCAGCATTTCAGACGCATTGCAGTACACGCCGAGTATTCAGACGAATCACTATGGTGATGACAATAAACAAGACTGGTTTGTTGTTCGTGGATTTACTCAGGCGGGTACTGGCTTGTATCAAGATGGCACGCGTCTCTACTCGGCAGGCTTTTACAGTTGGCAGATCGACCCGTTCGGCTTAGAACGTGTTGAAATATTACGTGGCCCTGCCTCAGTACTATATGGTCAAAACCCACCAGGAGGCTTAATCAATGTTGTTAGCAAGCGACCGCAGTTTGATGGCGGTTCTGGTAGTGTTGAAGCGCAATTTGGTTCGTTTGATCGTAAGCAACTTAGCCTAGATGTTAACCATGAGTTGAGTGAAAATGTTGCATTTCGCTTAGTCGGAATGGGGCGCAAAAACGGCACTAAAGTTGACGATGTTGAAGCTCAACGTATTCTTATTGCCCCATCTTTAGCTTGGGACATCAATGACGATACCAATATTACCTTCTTGGCTAGCTACCAAAAAGATGATTCCAATCCGTATCTGCAATTCCTGCCTGTGGAAGGCACTTTAACGAGCAACAAAAACGGTCAGATTTCCGATAGTCTGGCGATCGGTGATCCAGATTGGGAAAAGTTTGAACGTGAGCAACTGTCATTAGGCTATGAGTTTGAGCATTTCTTTAACGATGCGTTGAGTTTTGGTCAGTCCGCTCGATACAGTCGCATGGATATCGATCTGCGCCAAATGTTCTTCTCTATGTATTCTGCAGATGCACCACTATTCCCACTGCCGGGAGGGGGGGCGATAGATTTGGGGGCGGTGTTTGACCCAACGAATGCGCGCGAGTCTGTTATTAGAAGCGCTACCATCGAAAATGGCCAATCTAAAGCATTCAATATTGATAACCGCTTAACTTACAAGTTCCGTACTGGGCCGGTAAGGCATACCTTGTTAGCCGGGGTGGATTACCAGCAAATCAATATTGATAGCGAAGCGTATGCTTCACCACCGATTATTGCGGATGGCAACAAAACCACGCTAATTGGCACGGCCGATCCGAACTTCAATATGTTTAACCCAGAGTATACAGATAATCTTGTGCTACTGGATCCGACTCTGCAGCCTTACACCAGTGCTGATCTGCAAACGACAGTGACTAAAAATCGTCAGTTGGGTCTTTATCTGCAAGACCAAATTCGCGTCAATAATTGGGTTGTTCAAGCTGGGGTACGTTATGACGATACTTCAAGCGAGAAACACAATCGTGATACCGGATCGCGTTTCAAGGCGGATTACAAAGCTTGGACATCAAGTGCGGGCGTGGCGTATGTGATGAGCAATGGCCTTACGCCATTCGCTAATTACGCTCAGTCTTTTGAACCACAGCTGGGTACGACGACGGACCAACCAACTAAGCCTGAGCGCGGTGAGTCATTTGAAGCGGGCTTGAAGTATGAACCTCGAAGCATTGATGGCTATATGAGTGTTTCACTTTACAACGCCAGCAAAAAAGATGTTGTTCAAGTAGATGGGACTGACATTAAACAAGTTGGTGAGATCCGTAACCGAGGCATTGAGCTAGAAGCTGTGGCTAATGTGACGCCTGAGCTGACCTTAATCGGTAACGTGTCTTATGTTGATTCAGAAATCAAAGACGACAAAGATGAATCGATTGTCGGTAATCGACCTGAGCAGGTTGCAGATACACTTGCATCAGCGTGGGCTAAATACCAGTTCCTTGAAGGGCCGATGAATGGCTTAAGTGTCGGTGCTGGTGTTCGCTACACGGGTGACACTTATGCGGGGAATGATGAAGAGCACAAGGTGCCTTCTTATACCCTATACGATGCGACGGTGAGTTACCGCTTTGACGACTACAAAGTTCAGCTCGCAGCAAAGAACATCTTTGACAAAGAGTACATTTCAACCTGTACCAGTAATCTTTGGTGTTACTACGGAGATCGTCGTAATGTCATTGCTAGCTTAAGCTACGACTGGTAATGCTGCAGTAAAACGAAAAAGGAGGCCATCAGCTTATAGCTTGCCTCTTATAAAAAGCCCCCAAACCACGGTTTGAGGGCTTTTAACTAGTTCTATGTTTCATTATCTGACCATGTAAGCTTTGAATCGGATGATTACCCTGACCTATACAGAGCCAATTCTCTGGGCATAAAAATGTTTCGGCCAAGCAGAGCTTAGTGACACTACGAACTCTAAGATTCGTTGCTCTTACGGCCTCTCAGGCCGAGAAATCTGGCATTCCACTCTCAATACCCATTATCTACAACTGCAGATATGGAAGGGGCTCATCACTTATCTGTAATAAGCAAATCAAAGCAGAAGATATTGCAGAAGCGGGCTCAATGCCATTATCAAGAGGTTGTATAGCAACAAATACTTCTTTCAGTAATAGAATATATTTGAGGTGAGCATGTGGGATTTTATAGAATAAATTAATATCCTGAATTTTAATTTTTCTATATTATTTATGTTGTAAGTCTAGTCTTATTTTTTCTGGATGGTTTTGATTATAATAGATTTTTGTTTATTAATGAAGAATGCAATTCTTGTTGTATGGTTTTTGTTTATCTATAAAGGTAAATTATTTTTGTCTATCTATAACGAAAGATAATTGGATATAAGTATGAAACTAAGAAGAATTTTATTTCTTGCAATCTCAATCTCAGTATCAAACGCATGCTACGCCAATCACAGTGCTGCAGCTGATGCATTCTCTTTTATGGCATTACCAAATGATGATGTGTTGTATAACGCGCCATCACAGCCAGCTTGGTCTCGGCGAGCATCGGTTACATAAGGGGTACCTAGAGGAGATGCAGCCCCCTCATGGTGGGTCAATGACATTCTAGATGCGTCTATCACAACAAGTCAGCCATGGAATGCAATGACATTCTGGTTTAGTAGTTTTGAAGCGCAATCGAATCATAATACTGACTTTAAAGTGGTTCTTGGTTAACCAGAGGCTTGGGTTCTGCGTGGCAATCAAAATAGCTCTGATGCCCTTAAGGCAAACTGGGAACGCTTACCTGAAAGTAAGTTTAATTGGGCGGCCTATTTTTCTAATGACATGATTGGCTATATTCAAAATGCTGATGCAGATTATTTTAAATAATGGAAATGTAGAATACCAAATTAGCTCGCAACATTATCCGACACACGGTGGAACATCTAAGATCGCTATTGATGGTAAAAATGTTCTTGGGGTATTTGTTCGAGTTCGAGCTTGGTTAGAGCCGAATGATGGACTACCGTCTAGTAGTATTGATGACGTCAAGTATTTGCTGAGCATAGGCGCTGATTATTACCCTGAGGTCGATTCTTCGGTTTCAAATGGGGATTTTGCTAATGCTAACTATTTACCAGGGGCTGGAGGTAGCCGATTTGCCTATGTAACTAAAGATCCAAAGTGGTTTTACATGGTAAACGCTTCACCAGATGACTTATCGATTGTTGATAAAACGAGTGCTTTTTATCAAGCTGGGGGTAAAACGTATCTTACGCATAGAGAGTTGATCGATAACCCACCGATCATAGAAAAAACAGATACCCAAATGTAAGCACTGTCTAGTCCTAAAATAGGTTGACGCTTTTTTATGAAGCCAGTAGGTAATCACTGCTGGCTTTTTCATGCACTTCACTCGGGGTTTTCATCCCCAAGATCATGTTCGACCTCAAGTCGTTATATAGGTATCGACTCTTTTACTAACACTGTGAGCTCCTGAATCGTATTGCATTGATAGAGTAAGAACTCACTCTTTAATATCCTGTTAACTCGCTCTGCAAGAGCGTTTTGATAGCAGTGGTAACCGTCTGTCATTGATGCAACCATGCCGTGAGCGTTTAACTTTTCTTGATACTCTGACGAACAGTACTGTAGAGCTCGGTCAGAGTGATGGATAGTGGCAGCATTTGTTCGTCGATTCATGATTGTCATGTCTAACGCCTTTACAGCATCACTCGCTTTCATTTCATTACTCACTTCAATAGCCCAGTATTTTTTTAGAGTAAGCGCCCGTAACTAACGAGAGATAATGTGTACCCTCATCTGTTTTTACATAGATGATGTCGCTGACAACAACTTCTTCTACATGATTAACCGCTTTTTCTTTTAGTAAGTTAGGATGCTTTCTTAACCAATGTCTGCTGTTCGTTGTCTTGGTGTAGTTCTTCCTTGGTTTGACTTACATATTCTTGCTTTTTAAATGCTTAAATAGGCCGTCTCGTCCTAGCTTTATCCCTAGTCTCTCAAGCTGAGGCTTAATCAACAGGTATAGCTTGCGGGTTCCTATTCGTGGCATGTACTGTCGCCAGTACATCACCATTCTTTCACTATCAAAAGCTCGTTAACACGGGCTTCTAGTCGCTGTTTCCATTGGTATACTGCTTGTCGAGATAAATTGAACTACTTGCATGCAGAAGCCAGCTTTACTTTTCCTTGCTCTTTTGCGAGCCAGGGCGTTCGGCTAAGTACTTTTTTTCCAAATCAATTCCGTAGTTATCTTTAGGGAGCTCAACCATATCGCCGTAAATCATGTTTTTCATTTCGGCATTGGCGAGGGCTTTTTCAAGACGCTTAATCTTCTGTGCAGGTGTTTCTTTGGATTTAAACATTGGAGAGTGCTCTATTGGTTTCGACCAATCCAACTTACCATGCTTTCTGAGCCAAACAAGAACGGTACTGCGCCCCTGAATGCCATAGTGAGCTTGAGCCTGTTTTTGGCCAGCTACCGTTGATACCCCTTCATCTTTGCGCAAGAAAAGAGCAGCGCCAATAGAAATCGAAAAGCGACTTTTGGGTTGTTTTTGGATGGCCTAGTTGGCCTTTTCACAAAGGACTTTTCGGTCGTATGTTGATGAAAAATCGTTGGGAATGGTGCAGAAGTAAGTACTTTTACTCGAAGGGGATTTCTTAGTGCTATATGACGTCCATTTAGTCACTGTAAATTACATTTACCTCGCGAATAAATGTAACTGATATAACTAATACATCCTATATAAAGTCATGTGAACCCAATTCTCGTAACAACGATTCACAAGCCTATGGCAACCAATTGTAATTTCAGATTCTAATGCTAGTTCTGTGCGTGTTATTTGTTTGGTGGATTTTATGGAGCGAGTTTACGCTTTTAGCCGACAGCAATATTCGGTACTACTTCGCGTATTGTATATATTGTTGTTAACGGTGCCTTTTAAGACCTTTGCAGCTGTAGATATAGATAAAGGATATCAATGGATTCTGAGTCAATATCAATCAAGTGATGCTGTTTTGGTAGAGAATAGTATTGCAACGGATTTTGTCGCAATACAAGAATCGCTAGTCTTATTGAAAGATAAGGACCTGTTGCCTCAGCAGGTCACTGATAAGGTTATTGATAAATTGGCTCAGTATTCATTATGGGATACTGAGTCGATTCAGCGATTCTTAAGTCTGAAAACTTCCCATGAAACAAATAATGCCTTGCTTCAGGATCTCTTATTGCACCAAACAGCCGATGGTGGATTTAGTGGTTTACCTAGCCATGATCCAAATGCTCTGGATACTGCATTTGCTCTGCTAATTTTGAAAGATGTACCGAACCTTGATAAGAGGGTAATTAGTCGCGCAATCTATTTTCTGACTCAATTAGAACAGTCTGATGGTTCATATCGTTTAAATAGCAGCAACGAGAGCTCAATCTATTTATCGGCGTTAGTTTCGCAAGCGTTGCAAGGATATTTATTTGATTATCAAGTTGGCCCCTTTATTGAACGGGCAAATCAGTATCTTCTTAATCAGCAGTTCATTGATGCTGGGTGGGGAGAAGCCTGGCTAACAGCACACGCGTTACAAGCAGTCATTCCTATGGTTACAGACAACACGACGTATGGTGAGTCGCTCAGTTGGCTAGCATCGCGCCAGAGAGAAAATGGGTCATGGGAGGGCGACCTGTATACAACGGCCTTGGCTCTGCACGTATTCCATTTGTCATCAATACCGCCTAAGACTTCGCCGATAGCTAGCCGTATTTCTGGTGCTATCACAAGTAGCGCGACCAATCAGCCGATAACAGGAGTCTCTGTTGAAGTGCTAGGGCCGGAGTCATATAGCACCACAACTCAATCGGATGGGCGTTTCGACATAGTGGATGTTGAACCGGGATCTTATACATTGACCTATTCTGCCCAGGGCTACCTTGAAGCTACGCAATCTATCGTCGTTACTCGTGGCAATATGCTGAATCTAGGCACCATCGCGTTGAGAGCAGCTCCTACCCAAGGTTTGCTAAGTGGTCTCGTGATTGATGGTGAAACAGGATTGCCTTTGAGTGGTGCACAAATTGTCGTTACTGGACAAGGTTCGGCCACCACGAACGCGCAAGGAGAATACCAGCTCGCAGTCAGTGAACCAAGTGTCGCGATTACAGTAAGTGCACAAGGTTATCAGTCTATTGAAGCAAACGGGTCAGTGCCGCTAGGACAGCATGTTGTGTTCTCACCTGCGTTGTATCAACAGCCCTCGGTTGGCAATACCGTTACCATTACCGGTCGTGTCTTGGATAAAGAATCGGGGCTCCCAATTGTCGGTGTGCTAGTAGCAGGGGCAGGATCTTCTGTGATAACTGATATTAACGGTGAGTACGCTATTCAATCGGAAGAAACCAGCGTTACACTCTCGTTTTCCGCAGCGGGATATGTTTCCGCTCAAAACAGTTATATTGGCGCTCTAGGGACGTCAGTCCAGACAGGTGACTACTACCTAGCCCCTGAAATAGTCGATATTGAAACGACAGTTTCTGGAATGGTTGTGGATGATGCCACGGGTACACCGATCCCAGGCGCTGTTGTTGCGCTCTCTGCTGCGTCTTTAGAGGTGGTTACCAATAAGCAAGGTAAATTTTATCTCACTGGAATCACCGTGGATGAGTTCACGCTGTTTGCTCGAGCCAATGGCTATTTGAGCCAGTCCGTGCAGATTAATGCAGCTGAGCCAACACAATTGGCCGTTAACTTCAGCCTTTCTAGTGCATCTCAGTTAGGTGTGGATATCGCTGACATGCAGACAAATCAGGCATCGGTCGAAGCATATCAGCACATTGAGTTGAACTTTGCTGTCAAAAATAGCGGTAATGAAGCCAAGAATGTACTCATTCTTACTGAGGTCCTTGATAGTCAGAGCGAAGTGGTTAAACAATTGGCGCTTGGTAGCGCGACGGGACAGGTTAATGCCGATGTTTTGCAAACCTTGCTGCCCGATCAACAAGAATCTTACTCGGTAAGTTGGTTCAGCGGTATTACCCTTCCTGGTCAGTACACTTATCGAGTAAGAGTGTTTGATGGACTGTCTTCTACTGTGTTAGCACAGCGATCATATCCATTCACCATTACAGAATCACGCAGTATAGAACGGTTATCAGTGATCCCAATCCCTCAGTTTAGTTATGTCGGTAAACATGTCGATCTGAGCTTTATTGGTACTTTGGAGAACCGCTCGAATGTCCCACTAGAGGTGAGCTTGGGGTATGTCTTGCAGGCGCCGAATAGTGGTGATGTTGTATTGTCAGGCGAAATCAACGCTACGATCGAGCCAGAAACTGTGAGCTTTACCTTACCATTTACTGCGCAAGAGTATCAATTCTTGGAGAAAGGTGACTATAGCGTCCACATCGCTATTCATTCTGAGGTCGAGCCAAAAATGGTTATCACCAAGCCCGTAGTGGTTTCGCCAACAACTCGACTGAATTTAACGCAGGATCTCTCGCCTGAACGGGTTGTTCCGAATGGAAATCAACGTGTCCACATTAAGATCAATCTTGAAGGGGTAGAATAATGCTTAACTACATCAAAACATTTACCTCATTGCTGGTACTGATTCTATTGTTTCCACTCACAGGGTATGCGCAAGTTGACAGTAGGGGTAAGGAGTTTGTGCTTGCATTCCCTAAAAATTATGAAGCGCGAGGTACGCGATCTCTGTTTATTTCTAGTGAACATGACGCGGAGGGAACTGTTACCGTTAACGGCCTTGCTACCGTTGAGCCTTTTTCGCTGAAAGCAAATGAAGTGAAGCGGATAGAGTTGCCTATTCAGGTTGAATCAATGAGCTCAGATGCCGTGTCGCAACGAGGTGTTCGCGTTGTGGCTAATCAAGAAGTATCGGTTTATGGCTTAAACCAGTACCAACATACTACAGATGCCTATCTTGGATTGCCGATTGATAGCCTGGGTGTAAATTACATCGTGGCTAGTTATCAGCCTACTTGGAGCTCTATGCCTTCGCAGTTAACGGTCGTTGCTGCTTACGATGATACAAATGTGACGATTACGCCGTCGAAGAATGCGGGTAGTCGGGCTGCTGGGCAACCTTATACAATTACACTTGATCGCGATGAGACTTACTATCTTGAAGCAACACAAGACCTTACGGGCTCAAGTATCAGCTCCGATTTGCCTGTTGCTGTTTTTGGTGGCGTAAGATGTGTCAATATTCCATCTAATGTCTCGGCTTGTGATCATGTAGTCGAGATGATCCCCCCTGTTTCGACGTGGGGTCAGAGTTTCCATACCTTCCCCCTAGCAACCAGGCGAAATGGTGAAGTATTTCGAGTGATTGCATCAGATGATAATACTGCGGTTACCATCAATGGTTCTGTTGTCGTCCAGCTACAAGAAGGGGAGTTCTTTGAAACGGTATTGAGAGCAGCGAGTGTCGTTGAAACCAACGCACCTTCGTTGCTGGTGCAATACTCGCCAGGGAGTTCATTTGATGGCGTCACCTCTGACCCGTTTATGATGATCGTACCACCTTCTGAACAGTTTTTATCCGAATACTCATTTACGTCGTTGGGTAGTGATAGTGGCTTTACCAATGGATTTGTTAGTGTGGTAATCCCGACTGACGGGGTGGGTGATTTGTCACTTAACGGTGAGCTTGTCAACGCAGAAAGCTTTAGTCCAATTGGTGCTTCAGGGTATAGCGGAGCACAAATAAAGCTTAATCAAGGATCGCACGTCATAGCAGGAACGATGCCATTTGGTATTTATGCCTATGGGTTTGGCTCGTATGACTCATATGGATATACAGGCGGGATGGCTTTTGAGTTTATTAACCCGAAAGGGGACAGATTCGCGCCTAATGTTGTATTGGTTCAACTGGGAGATGCGATTCAAGGGATCGCTGGTGATTCCGAAGATCTTAATCTCAATGGCATCCTCGATGAGGGTGAAGATCTGAACCAAAACCAAATCATTGACCGCCGAACGGAAGATGTGAATGGCAATGGCGTGCTGGATGAAGGTGAGGATCTGAATCAAGATGGCGTTCTTGATGTAGATACAGGGATTTTCCGTGTGACCTTGTCTGATGACTCGGAAAACTTGAAGTTGGACACAGCTGCGTTTGTGCCAGGTGCTTTGGAAGTTAACTTCCAAGTGACGTTACTCGACGATTCAGCGCCGGGCACTGGTACGTTAATTGTCAGCGACGGTGCGGGTAATAAAGTTGAACGTCTGCTTGTGTTAAACAACGCGCCAACCATGTCAGATGTGACGGTGTTCAGTTTACTGTCAACAACGGATATTGATTTGGATTTGACTTCATTTGCTCGCGAGCCAGACAGGATATCTCAACTCGAAGGCACCACAGTGCTGGAGTGGGACTTTGTGAACTTCAGTATTGCTCAACAGGTAGATATGGGCTACGAGCTGGTGGTTACGAATCTTAAGCCAAATGAGACCCGCATTGTTACGCAAGATTTGGTGCTGGAGTATACCAATGTCGACGGAGACCGCATCCGTAACGAGTTAGGCCAACAGGTTATCGAAGTTGCCAACTCAGTATTTGACCTGATCGCTAACATAGATAAATCCATTTACATCAGCGGCGAAAATGTCGTTATCACAGGTAACGTGTTTAACCTGAGCAGTTTTCCAGCGGATGCTTCTTTGCAGTTGTATATCAAAGATGATCAAGGCTATGTGGTAGCGGTGTTGAAAGACATCACCGTTGCGCAATTGGAACAGGGTGTGGCCCTACAAATTGATGATGCGATGTTTAACACCGACGGCATTATCCTTGGTGACTATCAGGTTGTCGCGGTTCTCACTGACCAATTGAGCGGCGTGCCGATTGAGGTGACACGTCCGTTTACCGTGACAGCAGAAAATGGGCAGTTTGCAGATATCAAGGCGAGTTTGAGTACGGATAAGCCAGTCTATGGCCAGTGGGATACAGTGCAAATTGACGTGTCGGCGCAAAATCTCGCTGACTACTCGGTGGTCGAGAATGCAACTGGCTACTTGTCGTTGACTCGACCGAATCAGCCAGCAGTCGTCATAGAGACAGTGACGCTACCGAGTTTATCGAGCCAGCTGTATCGTCAGTATCAAGTGACATTGCCATTGGACCGTGCGTCGGTCGGTGACTACACGTTGCTGTGGGAAGTGAGAAATTCAGACCATCAAATACTCGCGGCGACGGAAGCATCGTTTGCTGTAGCTGCGTCTATTTCAAACTCCATCTTGGGTGAGGTTACGCTTGATAAAACGAAACTGTTCTATGCAGACGCGAATCAATGTCATCTCAGTACAACCAACCGTGGCACTTCAGACATTGTGGACTTACCCGTTAAGTACACGGTGATCAATGTCGAGTCCGAAGTGGTGGTGCATGAGGTCACGAAGACACTCAGCTTGACCGAGCTCGAGACTCACACTGATACGCTTGACCTCAATACCAAGGTGGCAAGTGGCTATTACATTTGTGCTGTTCAAGTGCAGCTTGATGGCCAGTGGAAAGATGTCGGAGCAGAGAAATTTGAAGTGATCATTGACGTGAGCCTGACAGAGCGCTTTGGTGAGGTATTGATCCTTCAAGATCCTGCAACCGACAACCTCAATGACCCGCATGGACCAGACGGCGTTACCTTGCCAGCCCAGCAAACGGCAACCGTTGCGGCGTTGAAGGCACTAGGATGGCAAGTCAATTACCTGACGGATGAGGATGAGTTTGTTTCTGCCTTGTCAACCGACTCCGCTGATTTGATTTTGGTGGTGCCAGAGTTAGCACTACTGACAGACGAAACCCAACGCTTGCTGAATTATCACACCTTTCTAGGCGATGGCGCGTTTGTTTCGCAGCGTGTCGCGTTTCGGCAGCCTCTGCTCGCGCAGATGCTTGGGTTAGAGGTGGCTCGCACGCAACCGGACGTGATGGGTATCCAACAATCCGAGAATGGCACCGTATGGCAATTTGTCTATCCAGATTCTGCCTATACCTTCCATCCAGTAGGGGCTGCAGAAGTCGCTGGGTACCAGCTTTCGGAAGATGGTATGCGTTGGCAGTACACTGATGGCCAACAGTGCTTGGTTACGCAAACACCACCGGCGCTGTCATGGTTTGAGTTTGGCCGAGGAAAGGCCTCATATGCGGGTTTTGATCTTTTAGCACAGAGCCTAGATAAAGCGTACATACCGCTGTTCAATCAGACTATGGAGTCGTTGTATCAAACTGAATACCAGTTATGGCAAGCACAACCGAAACCCATTACGTTCACGCTTAAATCATCCACCAGTCCAGTGCTAGGCAAGTTAAAACTGTCACTATCACCAGGGTTAGTCATGGTGGACTCTGGGCAGATGAGTGCGGACGGAGGAGGTTGGACTTTACCATTTGATCTGGGTCAGCAACCGATTACAAGTACCACTATTACGGTTGTGGGCATGCAGCCAGGGGCTGAAAAGATACAATTGGTTGTTGTGACTGGCGAAGGAGAGCATTTACAAGAGCAAGAGTCTCGATTGCTAGCTGTTACTGTGAATGCAGTAGCGAGCTTGGATACGTTCGTAACCGCAGTTAAGCTGGAGATAGAGGCGCAGCCACGCAGCCTTGCATTGAAGATGGCTAACCTTGCCCTTGAGAGAGCCGTAAATGCACATTACAAGGGTAAAGAGCCAGAAGCTGCCCGATTACTTGATGAAGTCATAATGTATTTACATCAGGTCGAGCTGAGCGATGAATCCATTCTAATGTCCATCATTAAACACCGTTTGACGCTGCCGCCGATTAACGATGTCGATCAGTGTTCTGATGACGATTGCGATGACGATGAAGAGGAAAACGAAGATGAATAAACAGTATGTATATTTGGGCGTAATGATGTTTGCTCTGAGTTTTCCATTAGAAACGTCGGCGCAAGAGGCACGAATTTCTCTAGGGGAAGCTGAGCACTTTAACGTGGTGGTTTTTGGGGATTTCAGTGCCTCTTCTTCGGAAGTTGAAGGCCGAATGGCGGTGGGTGGTAATCTCAACATTCGCGGCTACAGCATCGCCGATGAACTCGATGACGACGACAATGAGCGGCACTATCCCTACTCGCTGGTCGTGGGAGGAGATGCTACTTTTCCTACTGGCCGGGTCTATGAAGGGCATATCGTGGTCGGCGGGAGCGCCTCAGGGATCGGCTCATCTGTTCGTTGGGGCTTAGAGCGTGGACAAATGCTTTGGGATCATGTGGAGACACCCTTTGTGTTCAATGAGTTGCGTGATGAGCTGACACATTTATCGGATCAGTTGTCTGATCTTACCCCCAACGGGACGATTGAGCAGAAGTGGGGAGGCGTTTATTTGCGTGGTGACTGTATCAGTGATCTTCAGGTGTTTCATGTGCCAGCCGATGCGATCTTAAATGCGCATACATTTGACGTACGATGTGTGCCGGAAGACAGTCATGTACTGCTCAATGTCTCTGGTATTACTGCTGGGTTCGACAATTTGAGTTTGGATGGTTTGGACGATCAGAATGAAAAAGTGCTGTTTAATTTTTATCAAGCACAGACGTTGACTCTGCGCGGTGTAGAGGTTGAGGGTAGTATCTTAGCGCCACTTGCTGATATTGGCGACCCGGAACCTCGAGGCAATATCGAAGGAACACTAGTTGCAAATTCTTGGTCTGGGCGAATGTCGTTTGAATGGGAGCCGTACGAGGGATTTAACGACGATTACCGAGTATGTGAAGGCCCTGTTAATCCCTAACTGATTGTAAATAATATAAAAAGAATATCCACTAGGTCATTTAGGGGTAGTGGTACTGCTAAGAATACGGATATTGCAGAGAATGAATCATGACAAATAGACAAAAGCGATACAACGAAATGTTCAATGCTGGGCTCGATTTTTTACGAGAAACTGTATTGGCGAAGATGACGACATTTATAGTGTTGTTCACATTCAATTTTGTTTTTTATTTTTCGCCTACAGCGCTTGCTGTAAAGGCAGACTTCAACCAGCAAGATCAGCAAGAGGCTGCGATAACTGCATTGTTGGAGTCTACTCCTGAAGCAAAGCTCAGCCATCGTTTATCCAAATTGAAAGAAGCGATAGTGTATGAGGTGGCTGAAGAAGTTAAGGCTGACAAAGCGCCACAAGGATTTTTAGCAAGGACTTGGTCAAGCCTGACTAGCTCTGGCCCTATTTCCACAGATTCCATTCTCGAGTTGGAACGCCTTGCTAGTGAAGTAGAGATGGCATATGTCGAAGCGATTGAGAAATTAAAGACAGAAATTGCTGATAGCACGCAACAGACTTCAAAGCTGAGTTCAACTGCTCTTGCGCTGTTGGAAGAACGCCAAAATCAAGCATTAAAGCAAGTTGAATCCCAGTATGCACACTTGACAACACTGCTACAAAATTTAACTGAGGCTGATTCTGAAGATGTGCAGATTCAAGCTTATGAGGACCTGACTGACTTTTTAGTAAATTCTCAGTTCAAAGCGACACACACGCCTGCAACGCCTGAAAATTTGCCATGGCGAACACCATCGGCAGATGTGCGTGAACCGATAGAAGATGTGAAAGAGTTAACTAGCTTATTGAGTGATACCGAGGCTCAATTGGTTGACGAACCTATGCAAATGGCAGCCCGTTCTTTATCGGGCTCTGAACCGGTTCGTCCTGAGTTGGCTGAATCTATTGAGGTTGTGTTAACACCAGAAATTCGGGCATTAGCGGCGGAGTTGAACCACAGTAGCATTGAAATCTATACATGGGTTCACAACAATATTAAGTTCATCCCGAGCTATGGTTCGATTCAGGGCGCACAGCAGACACTGGAACTAAAACAAGGTAATGCCATGGATACGGCAAGCCTGTTAATTGCCCTATTGCGCGCGTCTGAAATACCCGCAAGATATGCATACGGTACAGTCATTATTCCTGCCGAGAAAGTGATGAACTGGGTAGGAGGCGCTGAAAACCCAGAAGCGGCGCAGACGATTTTGGGCATGGGGGGAATACCGACTACTGCTATTGTTCAGGGGGGGGAAATCGTTAGCTTTAAACTGGAGCATGTGTGGACAGAAGCTTGGGTCGACTTTATGCCAAGTCGTGGTGTGGTTGAGCGCTCTGGTGATAGTTGGATCCCTATGGATGCGAGTTTTAAGCAGTATGTGTTTACTCAAGGGATGAACATTACAGAGCAAGTTCCATTTGACGTAGAGGCTCTTGAAAGTAGCATTCGTCAATCGACGACTTTTGACAATCAACAAGGTTGGGTTGGTAATTTGCCCGCAGAAGAGTTGAACATTCTACTGTCCCAATATGAAACACAATTGACGGAGTACATTGTAAAACAAAACCCGAGTGCCGCGGTTTCCGATGTGCTGGGATTACAGCAAGTGAAGGTTATACCCCCAGCACCATTGTCGGCTGGATTACCATACAATCAGGTTCTGCTCAACAACACTTTTAATGAGGTTCCCAACCAGCTACAGCATAAGTTCAGATACTCTCTGGCTAATAATTCTTATGGAGAAGCGGTCATCCTCATTGAGTTACCTACGGCTAGTTTAGCTGGGAAATTATTAGCTCTGAGCTTCAATACAGCGACGGCTGAAGATGAAGAAATTGTCCTCTCTTATCTGCCTAAAGCTGATAAAGATGGAGTAATTGATCCTGCAACTGTAACCCGAACAGTTCCGGGTTATCTAGTGAATATGGTTGCGAAATTTAACGTTGGTGACGCAATAATTCAGTCTGGGATTGTCGGTACTATGGGTAGTGAACTACAGGAGACTATTGGGCTGTGGAGCCCATCAACGGGCTGGCAATCGAGTGTTAATCAGCCCTCAATTGGTATGTATCGTGCGATCGCCCTGAACTTGCAAGGGGTAAGCGCCACACAAGGTAAAGAGCTGGAAGAGAGCGTGAAATTGACCAAGTCGAAACTGGAAAGCGGAGATCCAAGTGAGATTGCGAACTTGACCAAACACGATTTGGTTGGTGATCAATTGCAAACCACAATTCTCAATTACTTTGCCCTCAATAACATGCAAGACAAAATTGCCGCTCAGCATGCTGGGATGATTCAATATAATTTACCAAGTTTCGGTATTTTCACCACTAATTTGCAGACTCAATATTGGTTTGGTTTGCCTAGACATGTGACGTTTTCGGGTCATGCTATGGATGTGGATCATGTGGCGCAGCTGAGTGTGGCCAAGAATAACGATACGCAAGCAGGAATTGCATTTAGCTTAGGGGTTGGTTCGCGCTGGAGTGCAATGGAGCATGTTGTACCTGAGATGGTCCTTAGCACCGATACCATTTCAGCGAAAGGGATCAGTGCAGCTAAGGCATTAGCCATTGCTTCCGAACAAGGCCAAAGAATTTGGACGATTACTAAAGACAATATGGAGTTGGCACTGTCTAGTATTCGTTTAGACTTGGCTGTTGAGATGGACATCCGTAATGCTGTCTTGAGTGGTAAGACAGTTACCGCACATGAAGAACAAATTAACTTTAATGGCTGGTTGGGGGAAGGATACATAATTATTGACCCGAAAACAGGTGCTGGGGCCTACATGATCTCCGGCGGTGGAAATGGATCCTTTGTGGATTCTGCGGGTGAAAATGCAAATTTAATCGCATTGCTTCTTGGAGTGGCAAGCGTATTGGCTGCGTTTGCTGCTGCTCCTACGGTTGCTATTCCTGTAGCTCCTTTAATTCTATTAAGTCTGTTAGCGGTGACGATTTTAGCGACGACATTGATTATTATGGCTACAGACCTTGATCTGATTGAAGCGGGTTGTCCAGATACGATGAGGATGCTAAGTGCTAGTCTTATGGTGTTAGCGTTTGTATTCGGATTGTTTGCTCCTCTTGGGTTTGCCATTATTCTAGCGATTATGGGCTGGGTTTATACCAACATAGCGCCAACTCTTGGTGCAAGGCTCTGTAGTATTTTAGGGCGAAATAGATAAGGATTAATAATCGTGTGGTATATGTTTAAGGATTATGCGGACACACCAAATTATATTGAGTTTATGATCTTTGGGGTGTCAACGATAGCCTCTTACATTGTGGCTTCGGTGTCTTGTAAATCTCGCCATATGTTTGGATATGAAGTGCGGGTGTTTGCCACCGCCTCAGGTCTCATGGTGGCAGCGCTAGTCGGTGGAATTAAGTTTACTTTTGTTTCAACGTTGTTGATATCGATGCTTTTCACATGGTTGACAGTGATAAGAGGACACGCTTTGGGTTGGTGATGCTAGATAAGCCCACTGGTTGCGCTAGTGGCTTTATTCATCAACTGTTACTTAAAGAGCCTTGGATTGAGTGTTAGTCACGAGATTGCACATATATCAGTATGATCTGCATCAGCATTTCATGCATCGACCGTTTTTGCATGGCCTCTACAAACTAATTGGCACAACATATAGGGTTCAAGGTGTAGCTTGGAAAATAGCTGAAATTTTCGTTTTACCAATGAATATTTTTATGCAGTGAAAGGTTTGAACTGAATTAATGTGAGGTTTTACATTAATTCAATTCAAGGACCTATAGCCACAATGTTGCTTTATCACATTTTCCAAATGTAATGAGAGCAGCATTTTATAGCTTAGATATGATTGGGTTGGCTGATACTCATGTCTACAGAATGTTAACGAGCGAGTTGTGCTATGAAAGTGCTTTCTCCGTCTTATGGTCGCTGTCCTTCCTGTAGTAAGTTCATTTTTTCTCAAAATTGTCGAATGCTAAGAATGGCAAAGTTTGTCCAAACTGTGGTCAAGCGATTTAAGTTTGCATCGGTTTTTATATTAGTTCTTTTCTATTCCTCATAATTTTTCTTGGTACGTTGGTTTTGAACCAGACTACGATTCAGAGTTGGTTGGGGGTAGGTAATGACACTTTTTATCAGGTATGCGTGTGGATTGCTTTTTGGGGTTTCTATGTTTTTTGCGAGCTTTGGGGGGGTATAAAAACTGTTCGCGATCATAAATCAAGAACTGGGAAATTGGCTTGTTGGAGCAGCTTTCGTTGTTGAAACGCGGCATCGCGTGCATCTGCAAGGGATAATTCTGGATAGGGCCTAGTGTCATTTCTGGACGTCTGCCGTTGGTTGAAAATCGCAAGAGCCAAAACGGTTATCCAGAGGCGGGTACAACGAAGTAGAGGCCATTACCATCTGCGGTTTTGCGTAGTTTATCCTTGGCTAAAACGGCGACTTTTCGTGCGTTGAGCTTGCCCATCGTGTTCTCCTTATCATGGAAAGTTACTCACCACTTGGTTGAAAATTCTGGCAAAGATCTGAAATCTCCTGAAAGCACAAAAGCCCTTATTAATAAGGGCTTTTTTATAGCATTCGCGAGCCTTGAGCTAATAAACTGTTTGCAGGTCAAAGCGAAGGCAGGGCTTACTCAATATTCTGGATCTGCTCACGCATCTGCTCAATCAGAACCTTAAGCTCAACTCCAGATGCAGTGATATCTGTGCTGATGGACTTAGAGGCCAAGGTGTTAGACTCACGGTTAAACTCTTGCATCATAAAGTCAAGACGACGGCCGACTGCGCCGCCTTTCTTCATGATGTTAGTGGTTTCTTTAACGTGAGAGTCTAAACGGTCTAGCTCTTCGGCCACGTCTGACTTTTGTGCCAGTAGGATGAGTTCTTGCTCCACTCGTGATGAATCAAGCTCTACCTTCGCATCTTCAAACTTGGAGAACAGACGTTCACGTTGCCATTCTAGAATTTCAGGCATACGCGCGCGTACTTTCACAACTTCGTCAGAAATGGCGGTTAAACGCTGCTCAATAAGCGCTTTCATGTTGTCGCCTTCACGACCACGGGCTTCGATAAAGTCGCTCAATGCAGCATCGAAAGCTGCAAGCAAATCTTTATTAACGGCGTCCATATCCTGCTCTGGTGTTTCCATTACTCCTGGCCAGTTCATGATCTGGAAAGGATTTAGGCGACTCTCATCGCCAGACAGAGACATCACTTGGTTAGCGGCACTGATTACTTGCTTGGCTAAATCTTCGTTGATGGTCAGCTCACCTTTTGCTGCCGGATTGGCTTCAAATCGCAGGGCGCATTCTACTTTGCCGCGCGCAAGGCGCTTACGAAAACGTTCACGCAATACAGGCTCTAAGCCCCGAAACTGCTCAGGTAGGCGGAAGTAGGTCTCGAGGTAACGTTGGTTTACCGAGCGAATTTCCCATACTGCTGTGCCCCAATCGCCTTTCGCTTCTTTACGCGCATAGGCTGTCATACTATAGATCATCGAATTTTCCTGTTTATCATCTGTGAAAATAACGCGAGCCAATAGTAGCACATGCACTAAGCCTTGGCTGAAGGAATCCACATAGCTTTGTCTCCTAAACTTCGCTATAATCCTGCTCCAACCAAATTCGTCTCCCCCTATCAGAAGGTAGATGCCCATGCGTCCAAACGATCGCAAGGCGGATCAAGTTCGCCCAATCAAAATTACTCGTAACTACACTGCGTATGCAGAAGGCTCTGTGCTGGTTGAATTCGGCAATACTAAAGTGCTGTGTAATGCGACCGTTGAAGAAAACGTCCCTCGCTGGCTAAAAGGTCAAGGTAAGGGTTGGGTAACCGCTGAATACGGCATGCTACCTCGTTCAACCCACTCACGTATGCGCCGTGAAGCCGCAAGCGGTAAACAAGGTGGCCGTACGATGGAAATCCAACGTCTGATTGCTCGCAGCCTTCGTGCTGTCGTAGACCTAGAAGCGATGGGTGAAATCATGGTGACGGTTGACTGTGACGTGATTCAAGCTGACGGAGGTACACGTACTGCGTCTATCTCTGGTGCGAGTGTTGCGATGGCAGATGCGTTTCAACACTTAGTTGAAAAGGGCAAGCTAAAAGCCAACCCAATGAAAGGCCACGTCGCGGCTGTTTCTGTGGGTATTCTAGGTGAAGACATTCTTTGTGACCTTGAGTACACCGAAGACTCCGCAGCCGATACTGATATGAATGTGGTGATGACTGAAGATGGTCGTATGATCGAAGTTCAAGGCACAGCAGAAGGTGAACCCTTTACCCATGCTGAGCTGATGAAACTGTTGGAGTCGGCGACCAAAGGTATTAGCGAAATTGTAGCGGCGCAGAAAGCGGCGTTAGAAAATTAGTGATTAGATAGCTCCCAATTGGGAGCTATTTTTTTGTTTTCTTCTTAGATAACTGAACAGCGTTGTTAGCTTCAACTTTTCATTCCATCACATAGCGCACTATGCTCAGGAGCTGAAGAGTTTCGCTGCCTAGCTGTAAAGCTATCTACTTTGAAAACACTCTTTATTGTTTGAGTTATCTTTTCTAGGGACTAGAGGCTAGGAACTAGAAGCTTATAAACGGAGAAAGTGATGAAAGCATACCAGCGTGAATTTATTGAGTTTGCATTAGAGAAAGAAGTCCTAAAATTTGGCGAGTTTACTTTAAAATCTGGCCGTAAGAGTCCGTACTTCTTTAACGCTGGTCTTTTCAATACCGGTCGTGACTTAGCGCGTCTTGGTCGTTTCTACGCAGCGGCATTGGCGGATTCTGGTATTGAGTTCGATGTGCTATTTGGCCCGGCGTATAAGGGAATCCCAATTGCGACGACAACCGCTGTTGCCTTGGCTGATCACCATGATATCGATACGCCTTACTGCTTTAACCGTAAAGAAGCCAAAGACCATGGTGAAGGCGGTAACTTAGTCGGTAGCGCACTTGAAGGTCGCATTATGCTGGTAGATGATGTGATTACGGCGGGTACAGCAATCCGTGAATCGATGGAAATCATCAAGGCAAATGGCGCTGACCTCGCGGGTGTTTTGGTCGCAATCGACCGTCAAGAGAAAGGCAAGGGTGAACTGTCAGCGATTCAAGAAGTAGAGCGTGATTTTGGCTGCGCGATTATTTCGATTGTTAGCTTGACCGACTTGGTCACTTTCCTGGAAGAGAAGGGCACGGATCCAGAACATTTAGAAGCGGTTAAAGCGTATCGTGCTCAATACGGCATCTAATTGGTCAAATGAGAGTTAGAGTAAAAAGGCATCCAACTGGATGCCTTTTTTGATTTTATTTGTAACGTGAGCTTTTGCCCATAGCGCGGTCAACCATGGTTTTGTAGCGTTTGTGAACCCACATCCACTGATCTAGTCCGCGTAAGATCACGTTCTCTATTGCTTTATTCATCACTCGTGCGGCGCCTTCTGCGTCTTTGCGTGGGAATTGGGCACTGAACTCATCGTCAACTTGTAATGTGTATGTTGAGCCTTGACGGAAGCTTGACGCGGTCACAACAGCGCATTTGCTGGCATCAATAAGAACGCCCGTGCCTGCCGTGGTACAAGCATCTTCAACCGCAAAAAACGGTACAAATACTGCGTTCTTACGGCCATAGTCATGATCCGGTAGGTACCATAAACGACCGCCGCGACGCAAAATCTTCAACATGCCTTTTACGTCTTTGCGATCCACCATTTGGTTGCCAAAGCGCGTTCGTCCCCACGTTTGAATATAGTCGTATACAGGGTTGTCATGCGGGCGATACACACCATAGCCTGGTGCGAATGTGGCAAATGCGCGCGCGGTGATCTCTAAATTAAGAGCATGGGTACATACAACCAAGACACCTTTTTTCTGCTCATCCAGCTCTACAATTTGCTCGATATTGCGAAATTGAATTAAGCGTTTGAAGCGCCACTCAGGCCAAAACCAGGCAATGCCCGTTTCAATTAAGGCTAAGCCGGTATTTTTAAGGTTCTCGGTGACAATTCTTTCGCGCTCGTCTTGTTCCATATCTGGGAAGGCAAGTTCAAGGTTGCGACGCACAATGTGAGCTCGATTCTTAAGGGCGATTGCGCTTAAAGAACCCAGGCCGCGACCTAATTTGAGTAATACCGCATATGGCAATACGGTCACGATAAGACCAAGCAAGCCGAAGCCCAGCCAGATCGCCCAATTCTTAGGGTGTAAGCTACTTTTGAGAGTAAGTGGTTTGTTTTCCATGGTGGTTTATACACTCGACGTTAATAATCACACGTTCATCATTTTCTCGATTAGGAGAGGCCAATTTGTCTTAGTCTTACGTAACGCAAAGCTAGGGAAAAGCATGATTAAAGGAAGTTTTGGTGTGTAGAAGTAACGTGAACCAATACCGTCGATGATCATAGGAACCCACTGGTTATTGACGTTTTTTAAAAGCACCTGATCTACATTGATATCACTGATACATATCCGGTGCTTAATTAAATAATCCCCTAGTTGTACTAGAAGTTGCTTTGCGACTTCTTTCGTCACTAACTCTTTTTGGATCGCTTCTATCATTGATAAAGACGGAGTGCCATCACCGTCAAGGATACGCTCAATCAATAGTCCTTTTCCTTTATTAGTGTCAATCCACCTATAGCATTTGGGGATATGAGTGAATGGCACTTTCTTCAACTCTAAATACTTCAGATAGAAATACTCGATACTATTTTGTGATCGAACGATCATGTCTGGTTTGTAGACTTTGATACATAGAGCCTGATCATCTGGGTGGACATAGCACTCACGTTCATTACCTTGCCCTAGTAACAGCTTATCATCGAGAATGAGCATAACTTACCTTACTTGAGCACTCAGCAGTGCCCAGTATTCGTCAAAATTGGCGGTTGGCTGATATTTAAAGTCTGAACGGACAAAGCGGTTAAGGCTGCCTTCAACTTGGCCTAACAATTGCGCGGCAAGAATCTTCTCATCGACAGGGAAGGCTTTTCCTTCACGTAGCTTTCGTTCGCGGAGAATTTGTCGTAGTGAGGTTTCGATGCGTTCGTACAATTGATTTATACGCTCTCGCAGGCGCTCATTTTCAAACATCAGTGCATGACCAGAAAGGATGCGACTTAAACCTGGATTGCGTTCAGAAAAGGCTAAAATCAACTGCAGGACTAATCGAATTCGAGTCAGGGTATCTTTTTCTTCATCTAAGATACGATTGATGCGAGACATCAAAGACTCTTCAATGAACTCAATCAAGCCTTCAAACATACGAGCTTTACTAGGAAAGTGTCGATAAAGTGCAGCTTCAGACACGCCAACCTGTTTGGCAAGTTTCGCTGTAGTAATACGAGATGCGCCTTCATTGGACTCGAGCATCTCAGCGAGTGCTTGTAAAATTTCTTCTCGGCGGTTGGTTTTTCTTGTGCCTGCCATGAATACTTTCCTTTTTTACCCATTCTGAATAACGACTATGGGCCCGTATTGCTACGAGCCCGAAGTCAGACAACTTAAACAGTGATTTGTTGTATTTTCTTACAGCTTGTCAGCGATAGTCGCCATAATTTGGCTAGCAATAAGCTGTTTGCTGGCAAGAGTAAGTGATTGCTCACCATCTTTCCAGTATACGGTGATCGCGTTGTCGTTGCTATTAAAGCCTTGTCCTTCAACCGAGACATCGTTAGCACAAATCATATCCAGATTCTTCTTCGCTAGCTTAGTGCGAGCGTAATGGGCCACGTCTTGAGTTTCAGCGGCAAAGCCAACCGTAAATGGTCGACTTTGTTCAAGTGCCGCAACCGACGCGATGATGTCTGGGTTTTTGACCATGGTGACCGTCATCTTATCGCTGTCATCGGTTTTTTTGATTTTTTGTTCTGCAATAGTATCAGGTCGGTAATCGGCAACCGCTGCGCAGCCAATGAAAACATTGTGTTCGGTCGCTTGCTCCATCGCAGCAGCATGCATACTCAGCGCGCTATCGACATCAATACGTTTAACACCAAATGGGGTAGGTAGGGAAACAGGGCCTGCAATCAGGGTAACTTGTGCTCCAAGTTGCTGGGCCGCTTGTGCCAAGGCAAAGCCCATTTTTCCTGAGCTGTGGTTCGAAATGTAACGAACGGGATCTATTGCTTCACGTGTTGGGCCTGCAGTAATAACAACGGACTTACCTTCTAACGGTTTGGCTGTGAAGAATTGTTCACACTGTTCAACCAACTGCATCGGTTCTAACATACGTCCTGGACCTACATCACCACAAGCTTGCTCGCCAGCCGCTGGCCCCCAGATATGCATACCACGACGTTTTAAGGTCGCAATGTTCTCTTGGGTCGCAAGATTTAAGTACATTTGTTGGTTCATGGCAGGAGAAACGGCAACGGGTGCATCAGTTGCCAAAACCAGTGTGGTCAGCAAATCATTACCCATTCCCGCCGACATACGTGCAATAAGATCGGCAGTGGCTGGTGCCAGAAGTACTAGGTCTGCCCACTTGGCCAGTTCAATGTGACCCATTGATGCTTCTGCCGCAGGGTCGAGTAAGCTGTCCGATACCGGGCGGCCTGATACCGCTTGCATGGTCAGCGGAGTGATAAACTCTTTCGCTGCCTTAGTCATCACGATTTGTACCTCGGCACCACGTTCAATTAAACGACGTGTCAATTCGGCACATTTGTAGGCCGCGATGCCGCCGCTTATGCCCAGTAGGATCTTTTTACCCGCTAAAGTTTGCATGAGGATCTCCCTAAATATTACTGCGCGTAAGATAACACGCCTCATGTTTGTGTGCCTAATTGGTCAAATTTAATGCAGTGAGGTGGCTGTCACTCACTCTACAACTTGGTTAGAAGTGACCTTGGCAAGGAAGTTTATATTGCCTCGCATTTCGTATTATTGATCAGGATCTGCTGCTTGTTATCCATCACTTTGGGCATATTTGTTCGTTTAAGTAGAGAATATGCCTTCAATACCTTCGGAATCCATGCCTCGAGAGAAGCTCATCTCGCACGGGCCGCAAGCTTTAACAGACGCAGAGTTGTTAGCCATCTTCTTACGTACTGGCACTCGCGGAATGAATGTGCTTGAACTGTCAGACTTTCTGCTCAAAGAGTTTGGTTCGTTACGTCGTTTATTCGGTGCAAGCCAAATAAATTTTTGTCAGTACAAAGGTCTTGGGGTTGCCAAATATGTCCAACTGCAAGCGGTTTTAGAGCTCACTCAGCGTTATTTGTCTGAAACTTTGCAGCGTGGGGATGCATTGACCAGCCCGCAGCAAACCAAACTTTACCTCTCTGGTGTACTACGAGATAAACAGCGTGAAGAGTTCTATGTCCTTTATTTAGACAATCAGCATCGAGTGATATCGGGAGAGTCATTGTTTCAAGGCACGATAGATGCGGCCTCTGTATACCCTAGAGAGGTCGTTAAGCGCTCATTAGAGCATAATGCAGCGGCGGTGATTATTGCACACAATCACCCTTCAGGCGTTGCTGAGCCTAGTCAGAGTGACCGTCGAATCACCCGTCGTATCAGTGATGCACTGGCGTTGGTGGACATACGTATTTTGGACCACTTTGTGGTCGGAGATGGTGAGATTGTTTCTTTCGCAGAACGTGGCTGGATTTAAATCACATTTTTAGTTGTGAGTTCGCTGATTTCTGCTACAATCGCCCGACATTTTTTAGCACATAAATCAGCTCTGCCTAAAAAAGATCACGAAAACCTGTAAAAAGGATCTGTTCGGGTCTTGAGCAATGCTACTCAAGTTAGTATAATGCGCGACCTTTGATAGCCTTGTATGGGTTTCCATAGCGGTATAAGACCTCGAAATTCTTCTTTGAGAACTAGAGAGGTTCGGCCACCAAGGTTGATATCGAGCTGAAACGATTTTGGAGAAGACATTCATGTCACGAGTATGCCAAGTAACTGGTAAGCGTCCAGTAACGGGTAACAACCGTTCACACGCACGCAATGCTACTAAGCGTCGTTTTCTGCCGAACCTACAAACTCATCGTTTCTGGGTAGAGAGCGAAAAACGTTTTGTTAAACTACGTCTATCTGCTAAAGGTATGCGTATCATCGACAAGAAGGGCATCGATGCTGTTCTTGCTGACATTCGCGCAAACGGCGAAAACGTTTAAGAGGAATATAGGCAATGGCAAAGAAAGGCGTTCGTGAGAAAATCCGTCTAGTATCTTCTGCAGGTACAGGCCACTTCTACACAACTGATAAGAACAAGCGTAACATGCCAGGCAAATTTGAGATCAAAAAGTTTGATCCAGTAGTTCGCCAGCACGTTATGTACAAAGAAGCTAAAATCAAGTAATTGATTCTTCTTTGAACTTCCTTCGGGAAGCGTGAATTGAAACCCAATCATAGCAATATGATTGGGTTTTTTATTACCTGAGAATGAACAACAGGCCGAACTCGGTCTCTTTTAGGCCACTCTCGCACTTCTCGCCTCTTACGCTCTTTTCTGCTACTTTTGAGTCAGTTAACGGCAGAGAACCTAGACATTATGCGAGTTTCCCCTTCCCGGCGTCGGCGCTGGAATAATATTCTTATCCTGGGCATCATCGCCTTTATTGGTCTGCTTAACTTACCTACTTTAATTAAGACTTATTTGATTGAAGAGCCGGTTGTTGAAAGTACGCACCCTTACCTGCTCAATCCATCTGCGAATCTGAGCGCATTGCACTTTTCGACTTGGTCACTGGAATTACACCAAGGTCAATGGCAGAGCTCTGTTAGCAGTGCGATTCCAGAAGCGGAACTAGCCAGTCGGTGGCAAAGCTTGGTTGGGACTGAAATCAGTCAGGCTAACTTTGACAGTTTAGAGCCGCAACTTAGCGCTCCCCAGTCTATTGAGGTTTGGTATCTCGATCAGGAAGAACCGCAAAGGATCACCTATTATCAAACACCGCAATTCTGGTTGCTCAAGAACTGGCAAGACAAGTGGATAGCTATTTCTGTCGATACTCGCTACCTTATGCCTGAGCTGTAAACGAATGATTAAGGAATAGCATGCCTGAGTTACCTGAAGTTGAAGTGAGTCGGATGGGGATTTCTCCGCATTTGATCGGCGAGAAGATTGCTAAGCTCACGTTTCGTACACCTAAGTTACGTTGGGATATCCCGGTAGAACTGAAAAAGCTGGAAGGGCAGGTTGTGCGTAATATCACTCGGCGCGCTAAGTACTTGCTGATTGAAACGGATGCGGGATCGGCGATTGTGCACTTAGGTATGTCCGGGTCATTGCGTGTTCTCGACGCGGAAATTGCACCAGGTAAGCACGATCATGTGGATCTCAAACTCGCTAATGGCAAGGTGCTGCGTTACAACGACCCGCGCCGCTTTGGGGCATGGCTTTGGAGTGAAGATGGGCATCATTCAGTGCTCGAAAATGCTGGGCCTGAGCCACTAACCGATGAGTTTAATGCTGAGTATATTGCGGCTAAGGCCATCAATAAAAAGGTCGCGGTTAAACAGTTCATTATGGATAACAAAGTTGTCGTTGGGGTAGGGAACATTTATGCCAATGAGTCACTGTTTAGCGCAGGTATTCATCCAACTAAAGCGGCAGGGCAATTAACTGAGCGACAGTGGCAATTGTTAGTCGTTGAGATCAAGCAAGTGTTGGATACTGCCATTAAACAAGGTGGCACCACGCTAAAAGATTTCGCTCAGGCAGATGGTAAGCCGGGCTATTTTGCACAAGAGCTGCAAGTATATGGAAAGAAAGGGGAACCTTGTCCTCAATGTGCTGGTCCTATAGAAGAGTTAAAAATCGGTCAGCGCAATACCTTCTTTTGCAATCAATGCCAGAAAAAATAGCATTAATAACGGTTGTCTTTGGTTACGTTTTTGACTCTATTCAGCATCGGTTCATATACTTTCGCCTACCCTACGCTGGAGCTATTAGTGTAGAATATAGCCCCTTTTCGTGGTAAGTCGTGTCTATCGGAATAATACGACTTATCTAACATGAAATTCGTACATTAAGGTACTTTCCATGACAGAGCTTTCATCGGCGGTAACTTGCCCACATTGTGCACCATCTATAGAGAGTGAATCTGAGATTCTGCTGTCTGTTTTGGTTCCTTATTATAATGAAGAGGAAGTGCTTCCCGCTTTTCATGAAAGACTAATGCCAGTATTGGACAGCATCGATGGCTTGTGTGAAGTGATCTACATTGATGATGGTAGTCGCGACAATAGCCAAAGTATTGTGGCTGGTTTTGAAAGCGAACACAGCAACATCGTTAGCCTCAACTTAAGCCGAAACTTCGGTAAAGAAGCGGCAATGAGCGCCGGTTTGGAGTATAGCCGTGGCCAAGTTGTGACCATTCTTGATGCTGACTTACAAGATCCACCTGAGTTACTGCCTGAAATGCTTGAGAAGTGGCGTGAGGGTTTTGACGTTGTCAATATGCAGCGTAAAGAACGTCATGGTGAGACCTGGATGAAGCAGAAGTCTGCGGCGTGGTTCTACCGTGTGATGAATTCTGTGTCTCAAATGGATGTGCCTGAAAATGTGGGTGATTTTCGTCTATTGAGCCGCCGCGTTGTAGAGCATATTAATCAATTGCCAGAACGAAACCGCTACATGAAAGGCTTATTCTCTTGGCCTGGCTTTACCACCACGACATTGCAATTTGAGCGCGATCCTCGCCTAGTCGGTGAGACGAAGTGGAACTACCTAAAGCTGATTGGCTTAGCGATCGATGGCATCTCCTCTTTCTCTATCCGACCTTTGCGCTTAGCGACGTTGCTGGGTGCGGTTATGGCTGCCTTTGCTTTCCTATACGGTTTTATCATCATCTGCAAAACTATCTTCCTAGGCGAACCAGTAGTGGGTTACCCATCGATCATGGTAGTGCAACTAGGCTTAGGTGGTATTCAACTGCTGTGTATTGGCTTAATGGGCGAGTACATCGGGCGAATTTTTATTGAGACTAAACGTCGACCTCTCTTCATTGTTCAGTCGAACATTGAAAAGCAAGCGAAAGCATCACTGCAAGAAAATCAAACTGAGGATAAATAACAGTGAACATTAAGATCACAGCTAAACACTTATGGGGTGTATTGGCTGTCGCATTATTATTACGTCTGATTTCGTTAGGCCTTTATCCTTTAATGGATACGACAGAGGCTCGCTATGGCGAAATGGCCCGCCTTATGGTGGAAACCGGCAACTGGCTGACTCCTCAATTTGACTATGGTGTTCCGTTCTGGGGCAAGCCACCACTGTTTACTTGGATGAGTGCAACGGGCGTTGAGCTGTTTGGCTTAAGTGAATTCTCTTTACGTGCACCTCATTGGTTAGCGGGTGTCTTGGTTATTGCTCTGGTTGGTTATGTCGCTAAGCGCGAAGGTTTCAACTGGCTGGTCGCGTCTATCGTGCTTGCGACGTGTGGTATTTTCTCGATTGCCGCGGGCGCGGTGATGACAGACATGGCCCTGACGCTAGGCATGACGATGGCTATGGTCGGCTTTTACTACTGCTGGTTAGAGAAAGAAAAAGGTGGCATTAAAGATCGTTGGGCCTATTTTGCGTTTGCTGGTCTAGCCATCGGTTTACTGGCTAAAGGTCCAGTGGTGATTGTTATCATGGGTCTGGCTGTATTTCCTTGGCTGGTTCTACAGCATGGTCTGATTGGTGCGTTTGTTCAGCTTTGGCAGCGTTTCCCAATTGTCAAAGGTGTGCTGTTGATGTTGGCGATCGCACTACCTTGGTACATTCTCGCTGAACGTGCGACGCCAGGTTTTATTGATTACTTCATTGTCGGTGAACACTTCAAACGTTTTGTGGTCAGTGGTTGGGAAGGAGATCTGTACGGCAGTGCACACGATGAGCCTCGCGGCATGATCTGGTTGTTCTGGCTACAAAGTGCAGCGCCTTGGTCAATTGCTCTGCCAATCTTAGCTTGGTTCCGTCGTGATCGTATCAAGGAAACCAATCAGGCGAACAAAGGCTTGTTCTCGTTTGCCATTTTTTGGCTTATCTCACCACTGCTAATGTTCACTATGTCAGGAAATATTCTTCCTGCTTACGTGTTGCCAGGTATTCCAGCTCTCGGTGTTCTAGCAGCCATTATGGTGATGGAGAAAGATTGGAAGTGGTTCAGCGTTGTGTCGTTGATCCTACCAGTAGTGCTATTCATTGCTTTGATCTTGCTAAACACTGGCATGGAAAACAATAAGAGTGATCGTGTGTTCTTTGAATCTCAAACGGAACAACTGGACACTTACTATGCTCGTAGCCGCCCATTCTCAGGCCAATACTACAGCTTAGGTCAGGCGATAAAAGTCACGACACCGGCAGAGATTGAAGCGAATGAATTCTACATGATTGGCCGTGAACGCCACATGCAAGGCTTCTTGGAGAGTGACCAATTAGAATGTAACTTACTGCTTGAGCCTGAAAACTCAAGACGTTCTATGTACCGTTGTTCGAAAGTGACCAATGAAACTCCTTAAGTTTGCCTTTGTTGGAGGTATCGGCTTTGTTGTCGATACCTCAATTTTTACCCTCTGTCTGCATGCCTTCGAATGGCCTTTGATGACGTCGCGTGTGATTGCTTTTTTCTGCGCGGCTACGTCAACTTGGCTAGGCAATCGATACCTGACGTTCTCCGCGACTTCTCAACACGGCTCTAAGCGTAAGCAATGGCTTAAGTTTATGACCTCTGCATGCATTTCCGCGATCCCGAACTTTATTACCTTTAAGTTGTCTTTAGAGCTGCTTGGCAGCGAAGGGGGTTGGGCGTATGTCGCCTTAGTTCTGGGTATTTTGGTTGGTATGGTGAGCAACTATTTACTGAGCGACAAGTGGGTATTTAAAGCAAAATCTTAGTCGAGCCAGCCTACTTGCTGGCTCTTATCAACTCAATTGGGACATTATGGTTTCTTTTCAGCATAACTACCGATCACTCATTCGAATTGTCCTTTGGGTCAACCTAGCGGCAATTGTCTTCTTAGCCTTATCTCGAGGGCTGTTCTTTTCTCTAGCGATTGAGCCACAGCGATTAGCTGGCTTGAGTGGTGATGTCGGGCGTGCTTTCTGGGTCGGCGCGCGGTTTGATGCCAAGATCGTCTTTATTGGTTTTGCGCCGGTACTACTTGCAGGTTTGTTGCTTGCCAAAACACGAGCTTTTGCGTGGTGGCAAAAGGCAACGCCTTGGTATTCTGCGCTGATCTTTTTTCTGCTTTGCAGCTTCTCTATTGGTAACTATTACTATTATGTGACCTACGGTAGCTACATTGATGTTTTCGTGTTTGGTCTGTTTGATGATGACACGAAAGCGGTGCTAGATAATGCATGGCAAGATTACCCGATAGTACGCTCATTCCTTGCTTCTGTTTTTGTCGCTGCTTTGGGCTATATCTTTACTAAGTTGTTAGTGCAGCGTTCAACGTCATGGCAGTGGTCGCCTCGCCATTGGGCTTTAACGACAGTGTCTGTTGTGTTGACCATTGTAGTGTATGTCATCGTGGCACGTGGCTCGATTGGCAGTTTGCCACTTAAGCGTTATCACGCCAATGTCTCCCAATACAAACCGCTCAACATCATTACTCCGAATGCGTTTATGGCGTTGAGCTGGGCGAACGGAGACTACAAGAAGCAAGCCAAATTCGACCCTATTTCAGAGCAAGCGGTGACTGAGCAAATGGAAAAAATGCTTGGACAACCAACGCCTGAATACCATACTGCTAAGAATGCTTACCTGGAGAAAAACCCTCCGCATGTTGTGATGGCATTGATGGAAGGCTTAGGGACGAATGTCTTGATTGAAGATGACCCGCAGCGTAACGACCTTCTCGGAAGCTTGCGTAAAGCATTCGATGAAGATTTTGTCTTCGAACGTTTCATGGCAGGAACAACCGCAACGATTGATAGTATCGTAATGATGCTGTTCCATAGTGATGTGCCGACAATCAGCCATTCTGGGGCGCAGAAAGTGGCATTGCCAAGCTCAGCTGTATTGCCTTATAAGCGCGCTGGCTACCAAGTCGTGTTCATCTATGGTGGTAATAGTATGTGGCGCAACTTGGCGAACTATCTGCCTATTCAAGGCTTTGATGCGGTGTACGATGAGAACAGCATCGAAAGCGCTTTCCCCGAAGCGAAACAATACGCCGATACTTGGGGAGCTCCCGATGAGTTTACCTTCAAGTTTGCGCGTAAAATTTTGGACGAAGCGGCCAAGCCAACGCTGATTTACATCATGACCGTGACGAATCACTCTCCTTATCGTCCACCGGGTGATTATCAGCCTAAGGTGACGCATGCGAGTGAACGTTTGAAAGACGTTATTGGCAGTATCGCAGGTCAAGAAACGGAAATGCTGGAGGCGTACCAGTACGCGAATGACTCTCTGGGGAATTTTGTTCAAGAAATCAAAGACTCAACGCTCGGCGAAAAGACCTTGATTGCGGCTTCAGGGGATCACCGTGTACGTTCTATCTCAACGAAGAATCTTGATGAGTTTGCGGTCAGCTATGCAGTGCCGTTCTATCTGTACGTACCTGATGCCATATTGCAGTATAGTCAGTATACCTATCAACCACAACGTATTGGCTCGCATCGTGATATTTTCCCGACGTTGTACCACTTCAGTTTATCTGATCAAACTTACATCAGCTTAGGCGGTGAAAATATGTTGTCGGTAGAAGGCGTGAGTAACCGAGGCTACAATCGAACACGAAGTATTAATCAGTGGGGTGCATACGAGAATAGTAACCCTAAGCAGTTGTACTCATGGGCAACAGGAGTAATGACTGACACAACGCCAACGGAAAACCCTGAGCCAGATTGGGCGAAAGAATATCATAAGCTGCAAAACTACTACTTACGTTCACAAGTTGCAGGAAGTAAGTAAATGATAGAACTCAGTGGAGCAGTCCTCATTGGCAAGGGTTCAGAACGTTTGTGTTATCAACACCCTGAAAACCCTAATTTATGTATCAAGGTTCGCTACCGTGTTAAGCGTTCAAGGAATGAAAGTGAGCGCGAGTTTGATTATGCGAGTAGTTTGAAACAAGGCCAAGCATTGCCTTTAGCTTTACCAATAGAGTGGGTTGAGACAAACGAAGGTATAGGTTTGATTTGTCCGTTGGTGCGTGACGACAATGGTCAACTGTCGCAATCCTTGCAGGACTGGTCGGGTAAGCCGCAACTGGCAGAGTTATTTGATGAATTTGCTAAGTCAATTTTGGCGAATCATTTGTCTGTGACGGACCTACGCATGCAAAACTTAGTGGTTCAACAAATCGCGGGTAAGGTGCGTATCGTCATGATCGATGGCTATGGTTTTACCAATGATTTTCTAAAGTATGCTTTCAAAGTGACGCGTCTGATCACCCACATACAAACTAAGCGCCGGTTGGAGAAATTCAGAAGGAACTATATCCATGATCGATACTAAGCAGCTGCAGCAATACATCGCCAAGTTTCCAACAAACTTTGCCCAAGGAATGAGTCAATTTACCTTAGTGACCAAAATGATCAGTGGTTTGTTTCGCAATCAGGTTTTGTTTGTTAAAGGCGCTAAGGGCAACCAAGTCTCGATAGGTAAAACTAAGCACCGTTCGCGCATTGTGATTAAGTTTGATAAGCGAGCAAAAGGTAGTCGTGTGGTCATCGGTGATAACTTTAATGGCAACGTGAACATCTTAGTCAAAGGCAAAAACAGTACCTTGTATATTGGTGATGATGCGGTGATTAAGAAGAGTAAGTTTTCATTGCTGCGAGACGACAGCTTGTTTGCGGTTGGCGAGCATGTTGGAATAAGAGCCGGTGCGAATATTAAGTCTTACGGTCAGTTGGTATTGGGCGATGATGCCATGCTTTCTGCCAATATCTTAATTCAAGAGTATGATGGCCATCCTATCTTTGATGCTGAAGGCAATGTTCTCAATCAGCGCATCTCTGGGGTATTTGTTGGCCCTCATGTATGGCTTTGTCGTGATGTGAAAATCATTAAAGGTGTGACAATTGGCAAAGGGTCGATTATTGGTGCATTTAGTACTTTAACTAAAAACGTACCGAGTGATGCCATTGCCGTAGGGGTACCCGCTAAAGTGGTCAAGGAGGGAGGTATCTACTGGGCGCGGAATCACTCTGAAAAAGAACTGGCAAAAGCACAGGCTTTTTATCATATGGAATAACCAATAAGGCTGTCATAACGACAGCCTTATTGGTTTAGCAAGCTATTTGTTCTGGAGCTGTTTCGCAACATAAGGATGAACAAAATCCGCCACATCACCACCATGTAGGGCAACTTCGCGGACGATAGTCGAAGATAAGAAGGCGTATTTTTCGTTTGGTGGTAAAAACAAGCTTTCAATTTCTGGCATCAGCTTTTGATACATAGTCGACAAACCGAGCTCATACTCGAAATCAATCGTTGTGCGCAGACCACGAATTAAGATGTTGGCGTTTTCTGCTTTAGCAAACTCGACTAACAATCCAGAGAAACCTTTCACGACGATATTCGAATGACCTTTGAATACTTCTTGAACCATGTCGATGCGCTCATCTAAGGTAAAGAGAGTGTTCTTTCTCGGGCTTTCAGCGACGGCTACCGTTACCTTGTGGAACATCTTGGATGCACGTTTAATGATGTCAACGTGTCCGTTTGTAATAGGATCAAAGGTGCCTGGATAGATAACGTTAGTGTTCATTTTATTGTATAGTTCGGCGTTAATAGAGAGTATCAGCTGGTTATTATATGACAGATAAAACCCTTATACACATAAACTTAGCATCTGGCTTTGGTGGTGGTGAAGTTCAAACCTTGAATTTGATTGCCAGTTTGTCGGGTTTTCATCAGCTGGTTCTTGGTAAAAAAAACAAGCCATTTACCCAAAAAGCGAAACAAAGTTTTGCCACCGAGCAAGATGTCGAGGTGGTAGGATTGTGGCGTGTTTTATATACTGCGATGATGACAAAAGAAGTGTTGCTCCATGCTCATGATGGGCGAGGGGCTCATCTTGCTCGGCTCATTTCATTGCTCACCAATAAGCCTTACATCATCTCACGTCGTGTAGATAAAGCTCTGAAAGGAAAGGCGTCAGCCAAGACATATCGTAATGCCGCTCACCTCGTCGCGGTCAGTCAAAAAGTCGCGGATAATATTGCTCAACTCAATCAACATGTGTCGATTGTGCATGACAGCTATTCTAATCTGCCTTCCAGTGATGAGGTAGATAGCCTACTCGGTAAACTCAACAGTAAGTTTGTCGTAACTCAGCTTGGTAGCTTGCTCGATATTAAGAATGTTCCGTTTACGCTTGAGCTGGCGAAACAGTTAGAGCAGACACACCCGGGCATACACTTTCTGATTGTGGGTAAGGGGAAAGAGGAGGCGGCACTGAAGCAGCAAGCAGAAGGGCTGTCTAATGTTACTTTCTTTGGCTTCACCTCTTATGTCGGGTCGGTGCTGCGACGCAGTGATGTGTTGATCATGCCCTCAAAAAGTGAAGGGCTAGGGTCTGCGGTGCTAGAAGCCTATCAACACGATACGCCCGTAATTACGTCCAAAGCGGGCGGGTTACCTGAGATTGTCCAGCATGGGTTGACTGGGTATTTGGTGGATACACAAGATTGCCAACAGGCGAAGCAGTATTTGCTTGAGTTGGCGACCAGCCAAGAGCAATACCGAGAGCTGCAACAGAATATCCAGCGAGTAAAGCAGCAATATAGCCCTGAGGCTATGGCAAAGCACTATATTGCTTGCTACAAGCAGGTGTGGTGAATTACCACACCTTATTAAAATCTTCTTTCTCGAGTACTTTAGGATCGCGTTGGAACTCTAATAGGCGTGCGTACTTAAGGTAGCTACTTAATGACGCACTGATCGATACCGTTAGGCCGTCCGCGCCGCCCAAAAAACCTTTTTTGATGAAGTAAGATTTTATAAAGGCGTTCAAACCATGCAGAAAAGGACTAATGGCGTTCACACGCTTGCCTTTTTGATACATGATTTTCGCCGCTCGACCACTAAAATCACGACCCGGTTTAGCAAAAAGCTGGCCTAAGTTTTCGAATGAATAGTGGATTAAATCGGCGTTGATCCGCTCTGGGTTTTTCGCTTGCACGGCTGCATGCTGTTTTACTTCTGCAAAACGGGTCTGATTTTTGTCGTATAAACGGATACAAAAATCTGGGTACCAACCACAGTGCTTAATCCATCGACCACCAATGTAATTGCGACGGCGGAATGCGAATGCGTCATGTTGAGTGGTGGTCAAGTCGAGCGCTTTAATCGCCGCTACCATTTCCTCGGTTAGGCGCTCGTCGGCATCTAAGCTTAGAATCCAATGATTGTCGGTATGATCGAGGCCGACATTCTTCTGAAATCCATCACCTAAGTAGCTTTGAATGACCACTTTGGCTCCCGCTTGTTCTGCCAGCTCACGGGTGTTATCAATACTATTGGAGTCAACGACAACCACCTCTGAACAGACTTGTTGCAGGGACTGAATGCACTCAACAATATTTTTTGACTCATTAAGAGTTATAACAACACCAGTTATCATAGATTTGCCTTCATTAATGTTGATGTAAAAGTGGCTTAAGTTTGGATTGTACCATGTCTAGGGTTATCGACTGCATAACATGATCTCCTTTTACTCGGGTGCTCCAAGCGAGCTGCTCTGCAGGTTTGCCTTGTTGTTGCTCGACAAACTGTTCGTAAACACTGACGACGGAATCGAGATCATTGTAAGGGCCTGTTCGCTTGGGGTTGCTGTGCCCGTACAGACCGACAACCGGAGCCCCTTGGGTCGTCGCTATATGCGCAGGGCCAGAGTCAGGTGCGATCACGACAACGGCTTGACCTAATACTGCTGCGAGTTGTTTGAGGCTCGTTTGGCCGATCAGGTTCAGTGGAGTATGTTGCATTAAGGAAGTGATACTGGTCCCGAGACTTTTCTCACGCTCGGCAGGCGACCCACACAGCGCCACTTGATAGCCTTGTTCAATTAACCAATCAGCCAGTTGCGCATAGCGTTCTGTTAGCCAGTTACGCTCATCTTTGCTTGCCGCAGGGCTAATGACCACGGTTGGTTTGTGGTTGAGTAGACGCTTAGCGTATTCTACCTCTTTCGCTGCAATGGGCAGTTGCCACTGCGGCGCGCTTCTCGGTACGCCCAAAGCTTCTGTGAATGAGAAAAAACTGTCCAACACATGAGCAGAGGTCGTATCGGCAACTTTCTTATTGGTAAACATCCACTGACCTTCTTTTGCACGTTTAAAGTTAAAGCCCAACTTGTAGGTGGCTTTAATGCCTAAGGTGAGTAAGCTGGCTCGCAGTGCTAATTGCATGTGGACCAAAGCATCGAACTTGCGCCCCTTGAGCTGTTTCCATATAGCCTGCATGCCTTGTAGCCCTGCTTTTTTGTCAAACACGATAAGCTCGACGCCTTCTAATCCTTCTAAGAGTTGAGCTTCGACTTTACCCACAATCCAAGTGACTTGAGTGTTCGGCCAATGATGCTGTAAAGCCTGTATCGCGGCAACCGCATGGCAGGTATCACCTATTGCGGATAATCGAAGAAAGCAGATGGATTTAGGGGCTGTGCTGAACAAAGGCATAGCAAGAGCTCAAAGAGATAAGTTGGCATAGAATTATGCAGATAAGCTCAAGAAATGTAAAATGGCGACCAACTCTCTTTTCGAAAAGGTTAGCTATGAACCCAGAACAAAGTGGAAAACCAGGCGCGACAGGGATTAAGCGTGTTGTGAATGCGACAGGATACTCGATCCAGGGCCTCAAAGCGGCTTTCCGGCATGAAGCGGCGATTCGACAAGAAGTGTCGTTATTGATCATTGCGGCGATTGCGCTTATCTGGCTATCACTGCCCGTAGTTGAAACCATTTTAATGCTTGCGAGTGTAGTACTGGTGCTCATTGTTGAACTAATTAACTCGGCAATCGAAGCGGTTGTCGATCGCGTGGGCACAGAGCGTCATGAATTAAGCGGCAGGGCTAAAGATATCGGTTCTGCGGCAGTGTTGGTAGCATTGAGCTTAGCCGCGTTTACATGGGGTTACATCCTTTACCATCATTTCGTAGCTTAGATTGAGTACAATCGAGCTGCGCTAAGCTACGGCAGGTGTTTTTGTGATTAGAACCTATCAATCTCGCAATCAAATGATTTGGTACGATGATGAGTTGCTCAAGGAGTCGCCAGAAGATGCGTTTAACATTGATTTCTGGAAGCAAAATGAGGCCGTTGTCGGTAGCGCTTCCGGCCGGGGTACAACTTGGTTTGTACAGACTGAGGCGGTAGTCGGAGCTTTGCGCCATTATCGTCGTGGAGGTTTGTTTGGCAAACTCATCGCAGACAGCTACTGGTTCTCCGGTTGGGAGACGACGAGGAGCTATGCTGAGTTTCATTTACTGAAGGTGTTGGCAGATGCTGGGGTTAATGTCCCTAGGCCAATCGCGGCTCAAGCGAGCAAACAAGGTTTGGTCTATCGCGCTGATTTATTGAGTGAAAAGATCCCTAACGCCGCTGATCTGGTCGATATTCTTCAACGGCGTCCGTTGATTCCGGAAGAGTATCAAGCAATAGGACGCGAGATCGCAAAGATGCATGGCGCGAGTGTTAATCATACTGATCTTAACATTCATAATATTCTGCTCGATTCGCATGGTAAGGTTTGGATTATTGATTTTGATAAATGTTACCAGCAGGAAGGAACCAACTGGCAGCAAGGGAATCTAGATAGATTGTTGCGTTCTTTTCATAAAGAGCTCTCCAAGTGCTCAATTCGATGGACTGAGCCTGAATTTAATCACCTGTTAGATGGTTATCAACAGGCTGAATAGATTGAAATTATTTGCTGATACAGCAATTACTATTTGTTATTTGGATATACGATGTCTTTTAAACAGAAACTGCATGCCCACGGCTGGTTTATTCTTGTCAACGCCTTAGCCGCGATAGCAATCGCCAGTCGTTACTTTGCTTTTTTACCTGAGTTTCCATCCGATGCCTTAGGTATCAGCTTTATCTTTGCTGGAACTTGGGGACAGATGACTCTGTTGGCTGCGGTCATCGGTTTAGTCAGCTTACCAGCCTTATTGTTACCTAAAGGGGCTCGCAATGTGCTTCAAGCTTTGGTTGCATCGCTGGGATTAGCTGTCCTCTTTATCGATACGATTGTCTATGCACAGTATCGTTTCCATATTAATGCCGTTGTGCTTGAGTTAGTGATGTCAGGCCAGGTAGTCAGCTTTCCGTTAGTGACTTGGATTACAGTGCTCGGGTCGTTAGCGGCGTTGCTGGGTGGGCAGTGGTGGCTTATCCGGTGGTTAGAAAATGATGCGCCCGTTCGTCAGTGGAAGTTAGGTCGAAAGTTCGCTCTATTAACTTTTCTTGCCTTGCTCGCCACCAATGGTATTCATATCTGGGCCGCCGCGCATGCGTATCAACCGGTAACTATGGTTAAGCGTTATTTGCCTCTGTTTTATCCCGCGACTGCGAACAAGTTTATGGAAAGACGGGGTTGGTTAGACAAAGAAGCGATTGCTCAGCAAAAAGCAATGCGTGTTCCACCGAAAAGCGATCTCAACTACCCATTAAGCCCAATGCAGTTCGATTCGGTTGAGCCAGTCAATATCATGCTGATCACGGTTGACTCTTGGCGTGCGGATACGTTCAACGAAGACAACACGCCGTATATGTGGCAATACGCTAAAGATGGCGCAATATTCCAAGACCATATCGCGACAGGCAACGCGACTCGCACGGGTATCTTTGGTCTATTTTATGGTCTGCCGGGGACTTACTGGCATGGCTTTGTTGCCAACCACAAATCCCCTGTTTTGGTCGACCGCCTTCAGCAATTAGACTATCAACTTGGTTTGTTTGCTGCCGCGCGTTTAACCAATCCCGAGTTCCATCAAACTGTCTTTGCCAATGTACCGAACTTGCGTGTTGGCTCAGAAGGTTTCACCCCATCTCAGCGAGACCGACACCTCACCGACGATTGGATTGAGTGGTACAAGAATCGTGATACTTCAAAACCAGTATTCTCATTCTTGTTCTACGACGCACCACATGGCTATGATTTCCCGAAGAATTTTGAGCCTAAATACGAGCCAATGATTCCGCGCGTTGATTATCTTAAGTTAGATAACAACAGCGACCAAGAGAAGTTCTTCAACCGCTACAAGACCTCTGTTCGTTACGTGGATACTCAAGTGAAACGTGCGCTTGATACTCTCAAAGAGTCTGGTGACTTAGACAATACCTTGGTGATCATCACTGGTGACCACAGCCAAGAGATGAATGATAACAAGCAGAACTTCTGGGGTCATAACGGCAACTTTACTCGTGCACAAACCCATGTGCCGTTCGTTATGTTTGGTCCAGGTGTCGATAAAGATAAGCTGGCAGAGACGATTAGCTATACCACTTCTCACGAGGATTTTGCGCCTACGTTAATGAAGAACTATCTTGGCGCAACCAACGACATTGATGACTATTCAACAGGCGAAGACCTTTACGGTGATTCGGTCAAGCGGGATTGGATCATGACATCCAGTTACAGTGCGTACGGCATTATATATGATGACACCATCATTGAAGTCAACGGTGCTGGTCAGTCACAGATTCTTGATAGTACTTATCGGCCGAAGAAAGATGCAACGATGAACTACGAGTATGTTCAGCAGGCGCTAGAGAATATCAGTCGATTTAGGAAGTAGCAGTCAACGCGGAACTGATTTGGGTTCCGCGTTTTTTATTGGCGGGAGCTGTTAACTTCGTTTATTGAGGAACTGTTCATACAAACGAAATAACTCGATATATGCTTTTGACAGTATAGATAAGTTGGATTTGTTTTTACGTTGCGAGCCTATCGTCGATTGTATCTTGGCTCGATAAACAAGGTCTGGATAAAAGCAAAAAGTCTTCACGCCGTGCTTGTACGGTTTTTCCATGTAGTTATCTACGGGCTCGATAAACAAGCTGGCACCACTAATAAAACGAGCTGCCGCATTAGGTGTGATTAGGTACCCCATAGTGCCACATGTTCGGCGTTTATAGTTGACTATGGCAAGCTCCTGGCTTAGTTGCTCTTTAATGATGGGGGGCTGTGAGCGCGTCGCTGCAAGTTTAATATGTGAATAGCTCTTTAGCGGGGTGTCTAGATTTGACAGTAAGGTGAAAAATCGCTCACTGAAATCACAATTGTCCTCTAAAACCATAATCGGCTCGTTAAGTTCAAGGCACTTCTCCCACGCTAAGTGGTGGCTAGCAAAGCATGCGATCTCTCCTGTCGTGAGTGTGTAGCCAAATCTTTTCCGAGTTAATGCGTCACATCTTCGTTCTGAATACTGATACTCTGGTCTAGACGCATCTACCGCATTTAAGAATTCAAATTGAATGTCTTTGCTACCTAGTGCTTCTATCACTCTCGCTCGACGGTCTGTAGAGCGTTCTAAGCTTATGACGAATATTCTCATTTTCTTAGGCCTGAGTTTTTATCTAATTGAATATGTTCTAAAGACTTTTTAATTGCACCGCTGTGAGTTGCGACAAATTGACGAAGCCGATCAGAAATCATTGAGTTTGGGTGGTTACTGGTAAAGTAGCGCTTAATTTCAGTTGCAAGATCTTGTTCGTTGTTCACTATCGTAATGAGGTTATCACGTTGCATCTTGTCAACTATTTCGAAAAAATTATAGTAGCTAGGTCCTGAAATCACAGGTGTACCGACAGCTGCTGATTCTAGCATGTTGTGACCGCCAACTTTTTTTCCAACTAGACTGCCTCCCATAAAGCAGATATGTGCGCAAGCTAGCATATCGAGTAGTTCTCCCATTGTATCAGCTAGATAAACGTGATGACTGAGTGATACTGGTTGATCCGTTGTGCGTCGTACAACATTCATTCCATAGTCGGAACAAAGCTTGTTAACTGAATCAAATCTTTCTGGGTGTCTTGGAACTATGATGAGTAATGCCTCTGGTAAGGCCTTTAAAAGCGCTTGATGGGCTCGCAAAGCAATTTCATCTTCACCTTGGTGAGTACTTGCCGCGATCCAAACTGGGCGTTCGCCAAATTGTGGTGAAGTTTGAGCGTTGTGCTGAGGGACGGTTATATCAAACTTAATCGATCCTGTGACGCTAAGCTTGCTAGTTGGAATTCCTAATGAGGCGAAGCGTGCTGCATCTTCCTTACTTTGGCAAAGAATAGAGCTTATGCATGGATGGATTTGGTTGAACAAAGGCTGTATACGTTTGTAACTACGATACGATTTGTCAGACAGCCTTGCGTTTACCACTGTAATATCGATATTACTCTTTGCGACAATGCGTAATGTATTCGGCCAAAGCTCTGTCTCCATAATCAGAAGTTGACTAGGCTGAATGGCACGAATAAACCCTTTCACTGCAAATGAAAAATCAAGTGGCATGTAGCGATGTTCCACCAAGTCACCGAGCTTAGCGACTTGCTCTGCACCTGTACTCGTCGTTGTGGTAACGACAATCTCTTGCTGTGGTTGAGCTGCTTTAATGGCCTTAATCAGTGGGGCTGCTGCGATCACTTCCCCTACGGATACTGCATGAATCCATAGGGGCTTTGTATTCGCCGAAATACTCGGAGTGATGCCCCAGTGCTCAAGCTTTCGTTGACCGAACTCAGGCTTTCCTTTTTTTGTTTTGTACAGTGATAATAGAAAAAAAGGACAGATAATAACCAGTACGAAGTTGTATATAAGCCTAATGAGCATAATGATGAGCATCGTTTTTGGGTTGTTGAGGTCGAACCATCAGGATACTGGTCAACAATAAATAAAAGGCTAAAGTGTGAGGTTGGCTCAATGGAACGTCTGTAAGTGCTGCGATAGAAAATACCGCCGTTACAGATAGTGCAATTCCAGATAGCTGCGTTCGACTTTTGGCGTAGAGATACAGCGGATAACCCAAGAGGCTGAGCAAACTAATCACACCAAGAATGCCTTTGGTGACCATTGTTGAGATGAACTCGTTGTGATAGTGCTTAAACCTTACAGCAGAGGCGTCCACTTTTCCTTGTTCATAAAGCGATTGCTTTACTTTTAGATGACTGGTACCTAAACCGATTAGTGTTGGTGATTTAGCAATTTCTAAACCTGCTTTCCACATGCTCAGACGATATCCGAAAGATGTATTTAGCTTACCTTGACTGATAGCTACAATTTCATTCTTGGTCTGCTCGAGTCGAGCGTTAACCATGTCATACGCAAAGAAAGTGCTAATACTGCCAACGAAGCAAAGTGCCACTATGGTGCGTACTAAGTACTGGCGGTGATGAATCAAGAATGCAGTAACTAATATCGCTCCGACAACTAACGACGCGAGCAACGTTCCTCTAGTGCCACTCATTAATATGCTAGCGATTGCCATTGTATAAGAAAGTATGCCGATCACTTTCGTTCTCTTATCATCCTTAAATAAGAAAAAATACAAAGCAATAACAGAAATTGAAGCGCTAAAGGTGGTGTAAGGAATCGCGTTGATTGTCCACTCAATTCTATCTTTATCAAAGACTAAGCTTTGTATTGAAACGTAGGTGATCGAGGAAAGAGCACCAAGTAGTACTAGGTTGATTAAATTACCTTGCACAAACTCGATGCAACGCTTTTGGATAAAGCATGTGTAAAGCGCCACTGCAACAAGTATTCTGAGTGTCGATGAGCTCATGTCTACCGTAAGCTTGGTTACTATAGCTAGTAAGGCTGCTGCAATAACGAGCTGTGTATAGCGGTTATTAGTCACATTGTTCTTGATGGTATCCCAAGTTGTTTTCGACAGGCTAAATAGAACAGCAATCACACATATGGTTGCAAAATCTTTGTCTGAGTCGTAGAGAAAAAGGCCACTGAAAATCCAAAGTGCTGGTAACATCTGGAAAAAGAATCGAACTTTTTCTGAAGTCGTTAATTTTGTGAAGATCATGATTTGTTTACCCTTTAGAGACGAGATGTCACACTTTTAGCTTCAAGTTCTTTCAAGCACTTCAAATGCCCCAATGGACATTCGCGCTTAAAGCAAGGTCTGCATTCGATATCAATGTTTACGATATCAACCTTCTGAGCAAGGGGAGGCGTGTATTTAGGTGAGGTTGAACCATACACTCCGATCACATGACACCCTACAGATGCGGCGACATGCATTAATCCAGAGTCATTACTTACCACACTCTTACATGCGGCGAGTAAGTCTACGGCCTCTATTAAAGAGGTTTCTCCTGCCAAATTAAAGCAAGCTTGTTGCTGTTTTTCTGTAAGGAGGTGCTTAATTGAAGATGTTGTGATCTGATCTTTGGCTGAGCCAAACAACCACACCTGGTGGCCTCGATCTATCATTTCAGCGGCAACGGATGCATAGTGTTCTATTGGCCATTGTTTAGCCGGGCCAAACTCAGCGCCAGGGCATAACCCCAAAACTGGTTTATCAACCTTAAGCTCAAACTTACGTAATGTGGCTGCTTGGATGTTTTCATCAATATCAAGGCTTGGTTTAGGCAAAGAATCAATGCCAGGCAATGAGTGCGAGCCGTGCATTTTCTGTTTTGGGTGCGCTAATGCCACATAGCGCTCAACCATATACTGGAAGTCTTTTTTATTCGGTCTAAGGTCGTTGAGTAGCCCATACCGCATCTCACCTTTCCAGCCTGTTCTAACAGGAACTTTAGCGAACCAAGGGATTAAGGCAGATTTGGCTGAATTAGGCAGTACAAACGCATGAGTGTACTTCTCTTCGATTAAGGAGCGTCCAAGAGCTTTCCTCCCAGACCAGTTAAATTCTCCGTGCCCAAATGGCATATCAATCGCTCGATTGATCTCAGGCATTCGCTCTAGGATAGGTTTACACCAAGCCGGTGCAATCACATCAATGATGGCATCTGGGTCTTGCTGTTTCAGAGTAATGTAGAGTGATTGTGACATCACCATATCGCCCACCCAAGACGGGCCTATAACCAGTATTTTCTTCACATTGCCTCTCTAAAGGAGATCTTATTGTTTGTCGCGCATCTCTCGGTAGAGATTACGGCCATCTTGTTGGGTTCGGAGTAAGCGAAGTATCCACATGTATTGGTTAGGCTCTTTCGCAACAAAGTACTCAATTGCCTCATTCATCCCCCGCGCATCTGCCAGCTCACTATCTTGTAGTTCAATCGGCGGCATAAACTCAATTGAATATTGACCAGTGTGTGGGTCAATGGATGCAAAGGTAGGGATGATTTTCGATTTGGATAGCTTGGCCAATTTGGTTAGGCCGGGCAAGGTTGCCTTCGTCGTTGCAAAAAAATCGACAAATTCACTCAGCTCTGCACCATGATCTTGGTCTGGTAAGTAATATCCCAAGTAGCCTTCTTTAATCGATTTTATAAAGGGTTTAATACCACCCGAACGTTCGTATACTCGTCCACCGTATTGCACTCGCTGCCGATGCATCAACCAATCACTGACGGGGTTTTTTTGCCTCTTCGCCATAGCAGAAACAGGCAAACCTTTGGAGGCAAGCAATACTGCCGGGATATCAATTGACCAAGAGTGCGGGACGAGCAGAATCACGTTTTCATCTTGACTCGTACAATCGGTTAAATGATGTTCGTTAATCAAGGTGCATTGGCTCTGTAGCCATTGGGAAGAGCGTAGAGTCAGTAACCCGAAACGCATCATAAACACCCCTGCAGTCAGCAGAGTTTGATAGACCAATTGCTCTCGCTCTTGTTCACTTTTTTCAGGAAAACATAAAGAGAGGTTGACGCGTATGTTGTGCACCGCCCCCTTGCGTTTGTTTACTAAGCGTGAAGCAATCTGATGGGCTATCCAGTTATGTGCTTTTACTGGTAGCAAAGACAAAGGTAGAGAAGCAAAAACACCGAGCCAGGTTCCCCAATACTTAGGAGCGAGAAAACCCCACTCAAACGTGGGGTTGTAGGCTTTGGGATCAAAGTCGTTACGTGGTTTACTCACAATCAATCGCTTACTGTTTGTTGATGATAGCCATGTATTCCGCGACGCCTTGAGCGACAGGCTTGAATTGATGTTCGCAACCTGCAGCGCGCAGTTTGGTTAAATCTGCTTGTGTGTATTCTTGGTAGGCACCTTTAAGATGTTCAGGGAAAGGAATCGTTTCAACCTCCCCTTTACCATGGTAGGCGATAACTGCTTTCGCGACTTCGTTGAATGATTCAGCGTTGCCGGTTCCAAGGTTAAAAATACCCGATGCGCCATGCTCTAAGAACCACAAGTTTACCTCGGCCACGTCTCCTACATAAACAAAGTCACGTTTGAAATCTTCACTACCAGCAAACAATTTTGGGTTTTCGCCAGCGTTCATTTGGTTGTTCAAATGAAACGCGACAGATGCCATTGAGCCTTTGTGCTGCTCGCGCGGGCCATAAACATTGAAGTATCGGAAACCGACAATTTGAGACAGTTGCTCGCCATGTTCCTCAGCATCTTGCCAAATACGGCGGACGTAATTGTCGAATTGTTGCTTAGAGTAGCCATAGACGTTTAGTGCGCCTTCATACTCTTTTTCTTCAATAAAGGTATCGGTTTCACCATAAGTTGCGGCTGATGAAGCGTAGAGGAACGGGATTTCACGCTCTAGGCAGTAATGCAGTAGCTCTTTAGAATACTCGTAGTTGTTGAGCATCATGTACTTGCCATCCCACTCCGTTGTGGCGGAACAAGCGCCCTCATGGAAGATGGCATCGATTGGGCCAAAGTTCTCCCCAGACATTATCTGGACTAGAAAATCATCACGGTCCATGTAATCTGCGATATCTAGGTCAACAAGGTTCTGAAATTTCTTACCGTTTTTAAGGTTATCAACCACTAAAATGTCGTTAATTCCTTGTTCATTTAAAGCCTTGATGATGTTGCTGCCAATCATGCCAGCGCCGCCAGTTACGATGATCATATAGTTTCAACTCTAGTTTAATTACGGGGAGAGTATACCATGGCGTCAGATTAAGGACCATTGAGATTAGATTTACGAGCGGGCTAGTGCCCGGCGAGTTTATATAAGTTACAATAGTCGAATGATCGCGCTAAAAGCGTGTGCACATAAGCTTCGTCTACCCATTTAGTCGGTCTAATGTGAGATAGTTTTAGTTATCAATGTTGCCCAATTCAAGGTGTATATATGAAAATTCTGGTTACTGGTGGTGCTGGGTTTATAGGTTCTGCAGTTATTAGACACATTATCAATGAAACGCAGGATAGCGTCGTAAACCTAGATAAATTAACGTACGCCGGTAACCTTGAGTCACTTCAAGACGTTGAGTCAAGTGCACGCTACCATTTCGAATGTGTGGATATCTGTGATCGAGGTAAATTAGAACGTGTTTTTGATGAACATCAGCCTGATATCGTGATGCATCTAGCTGCTGAGTCTCATGTCGATCGTTCGATTGATGGTCCTGCTGCTTTTATAGAAACTAATATTGTTGGCACATATACGTTGTTAGAAACCGCTCGCAGCTACTGGCAATCATTAAGCTCGGAAAGAAAGCGTCAGTTTCGCTTCCATCACATTTCTACCGATGAAGTGTACGGCGATTTGGAAGATACAGAGTCCTTGTTCACAGAACAAACACCGTATGCACCTTCATCTCCGTATTCTGCTTCGAAAGCCTCGAGCGACCACCTTGTAAGAGCTTGGTTAAGAACCTTCGGGTTCCCTACATTAATTACTAATTGTTCGAACAACTACGGCCCATACCATTTCCCAGAGAAGCTTATCCCGCTAATGATCTTAAACGCTTTGGAAGGAAAATCCCTGCCAGTTTACGGTGATGGAAAGCAAATCCGAGATTGGTTATATGTAGAAGATCATGCTCGTGCTCTTTACACCGTTGCAACTAAAGGTAAGGTTGGCGAAACCTATAATATAGGCGGGCATAATGAGCTCACTAACCTTGAAGTTGTTCATAGAATATGTGAACTAATGGAAGAGCTTTGCCCAGATAAGCCCAATGGGATAGGCGCTTATGCTGAACTGATAACATTTGTTGAAGATAGACCTGGCCATGATGTTCGCTACGCTATCGACGCGTCTAAAATTGAACGTGAGTTAGGATGGAAGCCTGAGGAAACATTTGAGTCTGGTATTTGCAAAACGGTACGCTGGTATTTGAGTAATAGAATCTGGTGGGAGCGAGTTCAAGATGGCTCGTATAACCGAGAGCGGTTGGGTCGATAGGCTGTTAAAAAGGCGCTTTGTTCTACAAAGCTTTAAAAACTAGAAAGAATTTGATTAGGCGAAGTATGACGAAAGGTATTATTCTGGCTGGTGGCTCTGGTACCCGCCTGTATCCCATTACCATGGGGGTGTCTAAACAGTTATTACCTATTTATGACAAACCTATGATCTACTATCCATTATCAGTACTTATGCTTGCTGGTATTAAGGATGTTTTGATTATCACAACTCCTGAAGATCGTAGCAGTTTTGAGCGATTGCTAGGTGATGGTAGACAGTTTGGGATTCGCTTGGAGTATGCGGAACAGCCTTCCCCCGATGGACTTGCACAAGCCTTTATCATCGGTGAAGAGTTTATCGGTAAAGATAGTGTGTGTTTAGTATTAGGTGACAACATATTCTGGGGTCAAGGCTTCTCTCCTAAATTAATGAAGGCAGCCCAAAATACAGATGGTGCAACGGTATTCGGTTATGAAGTTGGTGACCCTGAACGTTTTGGTGTTGTTGAGTTTGACGAAGACTTCAACGTGTTATCGATTGAAGAGAAACCGGCAGCACCACGTTCCAATTTTGCAGTAACAGGCCTTTATTTTTACGACAATTCTGTAATCGATATTGCTAAAAATGTGACACCTTCAGAGAGAGGAGAGTTGGAGATTACGGCTATCAACCAAGAGTATTTGGAGCGTCGTAAGCTGACTGTGGAGTTGTTAGGTCGAGGTTTCGCGTGGTTAGATACCGGTACACATGAAAGCCTTCTAGAAGCTGCAAGCTTTGTCCATACTATAGAAAAACGTCAAGGCTATAAGATTGCATGTTTAGAGGAGATTGCATATCGAAATGGTTGGTTGACCTGCCAAGAAATTACTGCGCGTGCGAGTTTTTTTAGAAAGACAAGCTATGGTACATACCTCATGAACCTTGTGAGTAGCTAGTATGAGTAGTGAAGTCTTACACATTGCTAAAATTGAAAAGTTTATCCCTGGATTTATTGAGCTTGTTAGGGAAGAGTTTCCAAATACTAACCAGTTTTTTTATACTTACGGTGATTTGGGCTTGTACCCTTATCAGTTAAGTGATGACTCGCTTCACGTACAGGATCATCGGAATTCTATCTTTCGAAGTGCGCGCAGATACATACCATTAATATCCCGAATGCATAAAGCTGATAAAATAGTTCTGCATAGTCTATTAGATCGAAACTTAGTTGTAATCCTCTCCCTCTTTCCGTGGTTATTACGTAAGTGCTATTGGATGATTTGGGGGGGGGATCTTTATTACCATAAATATGGTCAATGTGATAAGAGCTACATATGGATTGAAAAATTTAGGGCATTTGTAATTAAAAGGTTGGGGTACTTAGTATCTGGTGCTGACGGTGATGTAGCGTTATGCCGAGATTGGTATCAAGCTCAAGGTGTTCAGATTCGCTGCTTTAATTATCCAAGTAATATCGTTAATTCAGAGGACTTCGTACCAAAAAATGAATCTTTAATTACAGTCCAAGTCGGAAACTCAGGCGACCCTTTAAATCGTCACTCTGAAGTATTTTTAAAAATAAAAAAACAGAAAGAACTATCTGATTGTAAGGTTTTTTGTCCCTTATCTTATGGAAATAAAGAATATATTAAATCTGTAGAGAGAGAGGCAATAGAGTTATTTGGTTATGAAAGGTTTGTAATTCTCAAGGACTTTGTTCCTTTAGATGAGTATAAATCCATGCTGAACAATGTTGATATTGCTATTTTCGCACCAGAGCGGCAACAAGCTTTTGGAAATATAATTAACTTGCTCGGTATAGGAAAAACTGTATTTATATCAGAAAAGTCAACGTTATTTAGCATGTTGCTTAGTATGGGAATTACAGTCTATTCTTTTGAGTCTGACGAAATAAAAGTACAGAGTGATAGCATAGCCGCACAAAATCGTGAGCAAGTTGCTAAGTATTTTAGTCGAGATGCGTTAGTTCGCAGCTTAAATTGGTTACAAAGGTAGATAGATGTTATCAATAACAGACTTGTTAGAGCTTGATGTATTTTATACATCTGATACGCAAAAAAATGATCTTCAAGCCCGCTTTTTGAGTGAACTTACTAATTATCATTATCAGCATTGCTTAGAGTACAGAAAGGTTTTAGATCACATTAATGGTTTAAAAAAAGATTACATGTCTGCTTCAGAGTTACCATATATTCCAGTTCGCCTCTTTAAGGACTACGAACTAAAGAGTGTACCTCAGGAGAGTGTGTTTAAAACTATGACTTCTTCGGGTACTACTGGTCAAAAAGTATCGAAAATTTTTCTAGATAAGAACACGGCATCTTTGCAAACCAAGTCTCTTGTAGCGACAGTAAACAGCTTTATTGGCAACAAGAGGCTACCGATGCTTATTATAGACTCTCCAAGCGTTGTGCGTGATCGGCGCTCTTTTTCTGCTAGAGGTGCCGGTATATTAGGCTTTTCAATTTTTGGCAGAGATAAAGTATTTGCACTCAATGACGATATGACGATCAACATTGAAGCAATAAAACAGTTTTTGGTGAAGCACAATGGTAAACCATTGTTTATATTTGGTTTTACCTACATCATTTGGTTACATTTTGTTGATGAGCTAAATAAGCTCAATTTACCTATAGATCTATCCAAAGGGATAATGTTTCACGGAGGTGGTTGGAAGAAGCTTATAGAACAATCTGTAACAGATCATACTTTTAAGGCAGTTTTAAAAGAAAAAACTGGTTTAGAGAAAATTTATAATTATTACGGAATGGTCGAGCAGACAGGTTCTATTTTTGTTGAATGTGAACACGGGTATATGCATAGTTCGATATTCAATGATGTGCTTGTTCGGAGTACGGATGATCTCAGTGTGTTACCTCCGGGGGAGAGGGGAGTTCTTCAAGTCATCTCCTTGCTTCCCGGTTCTTACCCTGGGCACTCACTGCTGACAGAAGATGAAGGTGAAATTATTGGCTTAAATGGCTGCCCATGTGGGCGAACGGGAACCTATTTCAAGGTGTATGGACGATTAGCAAATGCAGAGGTGAGGGGCTGTAGTGATACTTATGAAAAAACTAAAAGATAGGCTTAGTTTTCAGACGCCGCCTTTAACGTTTGGCGATGTAGCTAATCAGCCACCCTTGATAGCATTTTCTCCAGTAGTAATAGAATTTCTTGACACTTTATCGAGAGAAATTTTGTCGAGTACGGAAGCAAAGGCTTACCCCGATTTGGCTTCATTTGCTTTTGCATGTAGAAAGAGAAATATCAAAAAGTTAAGTCGTGCTTACGGTGACACTGATGACAAGTTGCTTGTTGGTAAAGGCCTTGTACTTCATTTTACACCGTCTAATGTACCACTTAATTTCGCTTACAGTTTGTTTGCGGCTTTGCTTGCTGGGAATTCAAGTATTATCCGGATGTCTTCTAAAGATTTTCCACAAGCGACTTATCTGACAGAGGTTATCAGTAAGACTTTGCAGATGCCAAACTTCAAGGTTCTGTCAGATATGATTGTAATCATCAAATATGAACATGATGAAGAGATCACTGGTTATTTGACAGAATTATGTGATATTCGCGTAATTTGGGGAAGTAATGCAACAATAAGTTCCTTAAGGTCTCACCCCCTACCTCCACATAGCTATGATATTGCGTTTCATGAGCGCTACTCTGTATCAGTGATTTCCGCTGAAGGCTACTTGTCTACCGATGAAAGTCAAATGAAGCGTAGCGCTTTAGATTTTTATAACGATACGTTATTTTTTGATCAAAATGCTTGCACCTCACCAAGAGTTATATACTGGGTTGGAGAGCAAGATTGCGTGTCTAAAGCAAGAGATAGATTTTGGTCCTTTTTCTCAAAAGTTGCTTATGAAAAGCAATATCGAAACTCAGGTAATTTGGTTGTTGATAAATTTGTATCTCAATGTCATACAGCAATTGATGTGAACGCGAAACAGCTCTCACTTACAGGGGAGCTGATCACGCGAGTTGAACTGCAGGACTTAAATCTGAGTGTTGAACAATATTGTCCAGCTGGCGGTTTCTTCTTGGAATATGGATCTGACTCATTGGTTGAGCTAAACAGGTTGGCGAATGACAAGAAGTTGCAAACTATTAGTTACTTGGGTATTGAAGCAAGCCAAATTGTTTCCGCTTTGAATAGTGGGCAAACTTCTGGAGTCGATAGAATTGTTCCAATCGGAAAAAGTGCTGATTTTGAACTTAATTGGGATGGTTACGACCTAATCCACCAAATGACCAAGCATTTGGTCATTAAATAAGTGGGGATAGTTATACATGAAAGTTATTGATGCTACGTGGGAAAAACGCAATTTGGGCCTATCAACTGCTGAGTTGATGTTTGAGAGCGCCGATACCATTGATACATACGATAAATGGTATCAGAGCGTTATGGACCATGTAGAGTACATAGTCGCAAAAGTGCCTGTCGGAGATATGTCGCTTTGCAATGATTTGCTTGGCAATGGTTTTGAATTGAGAGAGCTCTTGACTGAAGTATCAGTGAACCAACTTCCTACGTTGTCACGAATACAGCAGCGAATGGTTGATCATGTTACTTACCGTGAAATGACCTCAACAGATTATCGATCTTTAGAAAAACATATATGCTCTGGTATGTTTAACACAGATCGAATAGCCCTTGACTCTAGCCTAGGTCTTGAGAAGTCGATACAACGTTATCTTGGTTGGCTAGGAGATGAAAAAGAACGTGGAGCAAAGTTTTACACGATTCTGTACAAAGGTGAACCTGCGGGTTTCTTTGTTCTTAGTGCTATTCAAGGTAATAAAGTAAAGTCGATTTTAGCGGGTATATATCCTAGCCATCAAAGGTATGCACTAGGCTTTTTTATGAACTATATGGCGTATTTGGAGGCCTTCAAACAGGGGGTGAAATCTGTGGTCACTTACTTTTCCTCTAACAACCGCGGGGCTTCGTCAATTCACTATAGCATTGCATGTCAATTGCATACGCAATACTATGTGCTCTCCAAACGTATCTAGAACAAATCTACCTTAGTGTCATTGAGACAAGAGGGTATCGCATGGGATTTTTTTATGTCTAATTTTGATAAGTATTCACAAGCATTTATTGAAACTTTCGGTATCGAAAAAAAGCAACTGGAAGGCCTGAAGTACCAAGATATTAGTGAGTGGGACAGTGTTGGTCACATGAACCTGATGACGGTTTTGGAAGATGAATTTGATATTGAGATGGATATCGATGATATCACGGATTTCTCTAGTTTTGAGGAAGGCCAGCGTATTCTTAAGAAGTATGATGTAGAGCTGTAACATGGAACAAGAGCCACTCACATTTGACACCAACGGAATACTGGCATCGCAGCAAAACCGCTATCCTTTACTCTTTGTTGACAAAATTATCGAAGCAGCTCCGGGCAAATCTGCGGTAGGAATTAAAAACTTTACCTATAACGAGTGGTTCTTTCCTGCTCATTATGAAGATGATCCAAACGTCCCTGGCTTCATTCAAATTGAATGCTTAGTACAAACATTCATCATGACTTTTTTGTCAAAACCTGAGTTCAAAGGTAGTAAAACCAACTTTTTGGATATGGATGAAGTCCGATTTCGTAAGAAGTTGGTACCAGGAGATACGCTACGCATAGAAGCCACGCTTGAGTCTTTTCGTAGAGGTATTGCTAAAGGAAAAGCTATTGGTACAGTAGATGGGGAATTCGCAGTGTCAGCCCGATTTACGGTCTCCGTTCCCTCTGTATTCGAACAATTCATTCCCAAAAGTGAATAAACAATGATGCGTGTTGCTGATTATATCTTTGAAAAACTGTCTTCGATCGGTGTAAAAACACCATTTGTTGTTACTGGCCGAGGCGCCTTATTTCTTAACGATGCGATAGCAAAGCGAACCGACATGGATCCATGCTTTGTTCACCATGAGCAAAGCGCATCATTTGCTGCAATTGCAGTAAGTGAAACCACTGATACCATTGGCTGTGCTGTCGTTTCTACTGGTTGCGCGTCAACAAACACTATCACTGGAGTACTGTCTGGGTGGCAGGATGGTTTACCCGCTATCTTTGTGTCGGGCCAAAATACGTTAGCTGAAACAACCCGCTATACTGGTAAGAAACTGCGTACGTATGGCCAACAAGAGGCTGATATTGTTGAATTGGTTAAGCCAATTACTAAGTATGCGGTAATGATAACCGACCCGCAAACCATTCGATACGAGCTAGAAAAAGCCTTACACTTAGCTAATGAAGGCCGTAAAGGTCCTGTTTGGATTGATGTCCCATTAGATATCCAAAATATGCGTGTTGACCCTGATCAAATGGTTGGTTTTTCTCCAATGCATAAGTCACAACGCGATCTGTCAGTGGAAATCGAGCAAGTTGCTAAGGATATTAGCGCAGCTAGGAGACCCGTGGTTCTTATTGGAAGCGGAATCAAGCATTCTAAGACAGAGGAAGCTCTTGCTGATTTTGTTGAAAAGTATCAGATACCGTTGGTATATACTGCCTCAGGGGCCGATGCATATGGCTCTAAAAATGACCTCTCTATTGGCTCCTTCGGCTCAATGGGGTGCTCAAGAGCTGGAGCTTTTGCAGTACAGAACTCCGATTATTTATTAGTGCTAGGTTCTCGACTGACATCTATGACTACTGGTGTGGATTATTGTAAATTTGCACGTAACTCTAAAGTTGTAGTTGTGGATATTGATCCTGAAGAACACAATAAAGACGGAGTGAAGATTGACCAACTGGTTCATGCAGATCTTAAACGTTTCTGGGAATCAATTGCGTCTTTTGATATCAACACTACTGACAAGGAATGGGTTGATAAGTGTGTTCATTGGAAGCAAATATTTAAATCAACACACAAAATAAGCTCTTCTGACAATAGCGCTGTAGATTTATATGATCTTGCGGACTCTCTATCAGTTTCTATGGCAAGCAATGCTGTCTTCGTATGTGATTCAGGGTTTGCTGATGTCATCTTACCAACTAACATTGACTTTTCGAATAGCCAAACTTGTGTTCACCCTGTATCACAAGGTGCAATGGGCTTTGCGTTACCAGCAGCATTAGGGATTGAAAAGTGCTCTGGTAGACCAACAATAGTGGTTGTTGGTGATGGCTCTATTATGATGAACTTGCAAGAGTTGCAATCAATTTCAGATCAAAAGGCAAATATTAAGATATTTGTCGTTAACAATAATGCGTATGCGATAATTCGTCGTAGGCAGAAAGAGCTTTTCCGCCGTCGGACTATCGGAACAGATGACACTAATGGTGTTAACTGCCCTGACTTTTCAAAAATCGCTGATTGTTTTAACTTTACTTACTGCCGAATTGATAACAGTGACAACTTAACCGATAAAGTTAGTCGAGTCTTAGAGCAGAGTGGTCCGGTCTTATGCGAGGTCATGGGATTGGAAGATCAGCAATATGTCGAAGTAGCGTATGCCAAGACAGCCTCGAAAAAGTATGTTCGTCGCCCATTAGAGGATCAATGGCCGTTTCTTGATCGGGAGACGTTTTTAGAAGAGATGATCATTGAAACAATAGATCAATAAGCTGAGAGTATAAATGACTAGCATAAAGTTGAATAATGGCCGAATTATTGGTGAGGGTCATCTACCGTATTTTGTCGCAGAGCTTAATACAAGTCACTTTGGTGATGTAGATCTTGCGAAAGAAATGATTGATGAAGCGAAGGCAGCTGGCTGTGATTGTGTCAAGTTCCAGTCTTGGACAACGGATACGCTGTATTCGCAAACATACTATGATAAAAACCCGATTGCTAAGCGATTTGTCAAAAAATACAGCCTATCTGAACAAGAGCTTGGAGATCTCGCAGAATACTGCCATAACCAAAGTATGGGTTTCGCATCTACGCCTTACTCATTGAAAGAAGCAGAGTTTTTGGTTAAAGAGTGTAAGCCTCCATTCATTAAAATTGCTTCAATGGAGCTTAATAACAAACATTTTTTAAGGCAGCTCGGTCAGCTTGATACATCCATCGTACTATCTACGGGAATGGGGGATATCAATGAGGTTGAGTTTGCAGTAAGAGAGCTGCAGGATGCAGGGGCTCGTGACTTGTGTGTACTGCACTGTGTTTCAATCTATCCGGCACCTTCAGAAGCGATTAATTTGAATAATATCGTAACGCTCCAGAATAGACTTAAGAATGTAGTTGTTGGGTATTCCGATCATACTATAGGTTCAGAAGTTGCCGTTGCGTCAGTTGCTTTAGGTGCTGGCTTTATTGAGAAGCATTTTACATTAGACAATCAAAGAATTGGTATGGATAACCAGATGGCTACCCCACCACAAGAAATGAAGCTTCTTGTAGAACAATGTAAGTCTGCGTTTAATGCTTTGGGATCTTTTGAGCGGGTTGTATCTCAAGAAGAGTATGCGCAACGAGAGAATATGCGACGTAGTGTCGTTAGTGCTCGTCAGTTGTCTAAAGGTGATGTTTTGACTCTTACTGATATTGTGTTAAAGCGTCCAGGAACAGGTGTTCCTGCTGATAGGTATGAAAGCGTGATTGGTAAAGTTGTCACTCAAGACATTGCTGCTGATCAAGTTATTGATCTAAGTGCGTTAAAGTAACATAACATGAGTCGTTTCATTTTCCCTGAAAGCCAATCTTCTATATTAACAGAAGATGGTTCTAATTATACCTACTCTGAGTTGTTGGCTTTGTCATCTGAAGTTCATCAACGCATGCTTTCCGGTAGTGTCATCATATGCCAGGTTGCCAACGATATAGGCGGGTTGCTCGGTTACTTTGCTTTTGCCTACGGTGAAGGCTTCCACCCGCTTATGTTGGGACAAGACATACATCAATCTCACATTGAAGCAATTATAGAAAAGTACGAGCCTGAATATGCATGGGTTCCTATGTCTTTAATCCCTATGTATGGCGACGACGCAAGCGTTCTTTGTCGATATTTTGACTATTGCTTAATTCAACTTAAGTCACACTTAAGAGTTGCTCTTAAGCCAGTAAATAATCAGCTCTGTGTACTAGCTTCAACATCCGGGTCCACAGGTAGTCCAAAGTTCGTTCGACAATCAGTAAACAATGTACTTTCTAATAGTAAATCAATAACAGAGTACTTATCGCTTTCATCGGATGATACGGCTATAACCTCCCTACCATTACATTACACATATGGTATGTCTTTGATAAATTGTCAAATTGCGGTGGGAGGAAACATCTCATTGACAGACAAGTCATTTGTGCAAAAAGAGTTTTGGTCACAGCTTCGTGAGCACGACGTATCAGTATTGGCAGGTGTCCCATACACATACGAAATGATGGATAGGTTGCGCGTTTTTCGTAAAGACTTACCAAAAATCACTACACTAATGCAGGCTGGAGGAAAGCTTAGTGAGTCTCTTCAAACCAAAGTTGCAGAATATAGCCTTAGGTATGGGAAGAAATTTTTCGTTATGTACGGCCAAACTGAAGCAACTACACGTATGTCATTTCTTCCACCTGATATGTGTTTATCTAAAATCGGTAGTATAGGTCTAGCAATTCCCGGCGGAGCCTTCTCTATTGTGGATGATGATGGAAATGAGTGCGAAGAAAATCAGGTTGGTGAGCTAATCTATCACGGACCAAACGTGACGCTTGGGTATGCAGAGTCTAGAGAGGATCTGGGGAAAGGTGATGATTGGAAGGGCTTTCTATCTACCGGAGATTTAGCGAGCAGAGATGCTGATGGTTACTACTACATACAAGGGCGCTTAAAGCGTATCGTGAAGCATTTTGGACTGCGAGTGAATTTAGACGAAGTTGAAAAAATTCTTAAGAAACGGTTTGAAAAGCATATGCTAGCTTGTACTGAACATGACGAAGTAATAAAGGTGTTTGTTGACGCTCCTATTTCTCATAATGAGGTATTGGATCACCTTACCTCAACGACAAGCCTCAAACGCTCAGGGATTGAAATCATTGAGCTCGCGAGTATCCCTGTAATGTCGAGTGGAAAAGTAGACTACCAAGCCCTAAAGCTAGTTGATTGACTAAGTTTTTGCCCTATATAGAGAGTTACCCTTTGTTAGTATTTAATAACCCTGCCGTAACAGGCGACGAAACAAAGTACATTGTTGACGCTATAGCTAGTGGTCATTTGAGTGGTGATGGCTCATATGGCAAGAAATGTCAGCAATGGTTTGAGAATAAAACTAGTTCTATCAAGACCTTGCTAACGCCATCATGTACAGCGGCTTTGGAAATGGCCGCTATACTCATTGATATACAACCCGGCGATGAAGTGATAATGCCCAGTTATACCTTTGTAAGTACTGCTAATGCCTTTGTACTGAGAGGTGCCAAAATAGTATTTGTCGATATTCGACCAGATACGATGAATATTAACGAGGCGTTAATTGAATGTGCAATCACAGATAAAACTAAAGCTATCGTCCCGGTACATTATGCAGGTGTTGCTTGTGAGATGGACGCTATTATGGCACTAGCTGATAAGTATGGTTTATATGTAATTGAAGATGCCGCTCAGGGAGTTATGTCCACATACAAAGGGCGAGCTTTAGGTAGTATCGGACACCTGGGAGCTTTTAGTTTCCATGAAACCAAAAACTATACTAGTGGTGGCGAGGGTGGACTATTGTTGATTAATACTCCTGAACTTGTCGAGAGAGCGCTGGTAGTTCGCGAAAAGGGTACAAATAGAAGTCTTTTCTTTAGAGGTATGGTGGATAAGTATAGTTGGGTTGATCTTGGTAGTAGTTTTCTACCTTCTGAATTGCAGTCTGCGTATCTTTGGGCTCAGCTGCAGCATGCTGAAGAAATCAATGAAGATCGCCTAACCTCATGGTTTCGCTATTTATCTGGACTTAGTCACTTAGCCGATGCTGGTTATTTGGTTTTACCAAAGCAAACAGAAGATTGTGAGCATAATGCTCATATGTTTCATATTCGAGTTAAAGATTTAGAAGAACGGACTAATTTAATTAATCATCTGCGAGAAGACAAAATACAATCAACGTTTCATTATGTACCTTTGCATACAGCCAAGGCAGCAAAAGACTTTGCATCTTTTTCTGGTGAAGATAAGTTTACTACTATAGAAAGTGACAAGCTTATTAGACTTCCTCTGTGGTATGGATTGAAGCATTCGCAAATTGATCATGTTGTATCTTCTATTGAACGCTTTTATTCCGTGTAATTGCGTACTGTGAGTCATTTAAGGTGAACCTCAAAACTAAAGCTGCAAGTGGTGTTAAGTGGACATCACTTTCAATGTTTGTATCTACATTATTACAATTTTCGCAAATCGCAATACTCGCCCGATTCCTTACCCCCGAGCAATTTGGTTTAATGGCATTAATCACTATAGTGATTGGCTTCTCTCAGGCTTTTGTGGATATGGGGATGAGTAATGCAATTATTCATAAGCAAACTACCTCTACTCTTCACTTGTCTAGTTTGTTTTGGGCAACAGTTGGTATGGGGATATTGACGACTGCTATCGTTTATAATCTTGCGCCTAAAATTGCGAATTTCTACTCTGAACCAGAGTTAGTGCCACTGATACAACTAGTATCGATGGCATTTGTTGTAAGTTCATTAGGAAGTCAGCATAAGGTATTGTTTCAGAAAGACTTGCAGTTTAAATGTATAGCATTTGTAGAGCTCACCTCTGTTCTTTGCTCTTTTTCTGTTGCGATCTTACTTGCATGGTATGGAGCAGGTGTTTATTCGTTGGTTCTCGCGAATATAGCGATGACAACAATATCAAGTTTACTTTTCTTTACTGTAGGTGTAAGGAATATCTACTTACCTAAACTGCACTTAAAGTGGTCGGAGGTTGCCGAATACTTTGAGTTTGGTTTGTACCAAATGGGTGAGAGAATAGTTAACTATTTTAGTGCAAATATTGATAAGATATTGATAGGGAAGTTCCTAGGAACTAATCCAGTAGGATTATATAATGTTTCCTGGCAATTGATTATATTTCCTTTGAGTAAACTTAACCCTGTAGTTAATAAAGTTGCATTGCCGATTTATGGTAAAGTTCAAAAAGATATTGAGGTAATAGATGAATACTATAGTTTAGCGATGAATGTTATTGGTATTATCGTTATTCCTTTCTCAGTATATTTTCTTTTTTTTGCTAATTCAGTTGTTGAAGTTGTTTTTGGTAAATCTTGGGTTCATGCTGCTCCTTTGGTATCAATTTTGGGCGTAGTCGGCTTGTTAAAGGCTTTAGGAAACCCAGGAGGCGCATTACTACTCGCTAATGGACATGCTAAAATTGGCTTTTGGTGGAATGTAGTTTGGGCCGCATCACTACTAGTTAGTATTTTCTTGTCCTTATCTATTCGTCCTGAGGTAAGTACTGTAGCATATACTTTACTTATCCTTTCGATACTTTTTTGCGCCGCTTGGCATTTTCTAGTGTACCGAACCATAGCAGTGAACTACGGGCCGATTGTTAAAACTATATCTGTTTTATTTGCTTTATCCATGTCTGCGTGCTTATTTTCAAAGTTAGTATTATGCATTTTTGACGTAAATGAACCGTTATTTACTGTCTTATTGTCTACGTTGTTGTGCGCTTTAGTTTATTGCACTTCAGTCTATTTTTTGGGTTTTTTGCCGAAATATAGCATCAAAAGTAAAGAGGTATAAGTCTTTATGTTTGGTATTGCATCCAAAAATCTCAGAATTTCAGATTTTCAGTCCATGATAAATAGCTTTGAAGATATTTATCCTAAACAAGAACTTGACTCTCTTAGTGCTTCTTGTTTTGCTATTGGTACACCTTTGCGTTTTAGAAGAAAAACTAACAAATCTTCCGTTGGTTGTACATCAGTTTGGGTTGATGGAGAAGCTTATAATCTTTCTGAGTTAAATGACATCTTCCCATTTATTAATACTGAATCCTTTGCTCTTTCTTTAGCTCGGGCATATCAGCTTAATGTTCTAGAGGATTTTCTTGCACAGGTGGATGGTTACTTCTATGCGATACTTATTGATGAAGAAGCCGGACTAGTTAAACTGATATCTGATCGCTACGGTATGCGAATGTTATATTGGTACACTGATGGTGCTAAATTAATTTTCTCGCCTAATGTACTTGATATATTATCTGTTGACGATGTTGAATTAGAACTTGATAGGGAAAGTATCGAATGCTTTAAAGAACTTGGTTATGTTCTTGAAGACAACACTTTTCTTGATAACATAAAGTTAATTAAACCAGCTTCGATTGTGACATTTGGTATAGAAGACAGTGAATTTAGTTTTGTTCGATACTGGAAATGGAGTCAAATAGAAAAGAATCCGATTGAATTTGAGGATGCTGTTAATACACTTGGAGAGCTATTTCTAGCTGCAGTTGAGCGCCGATACAGGGTAGAAGAAAAAATAGGTGTGGCAGTAAGTGGAGGGTTGGATTCACGTGCGATAGTTGCAGCAATATCAAAACTACACCCAGATAGAGAAGGCTTTGGGTATACTTTTGGTGTGCAAGGGTGCGAAGATATAAAAATAGCGGATCAGGTGCTAAAACGAGCTGGCTGGCATCATGAAACTTACTATTTTACTCAAAACAACTGGTTGGAAAGTAGGTTGCCCTACATTGATGTAACCAGTGGTTTACTTGATATGAAACATATGCATGGCTGTGAGTTTCTACCGGATTTATCTAAACATATAAATATCAACTTAAATGGATACGCTGGAGATGCAATCTTAGGCGGAGGCTTCCTCAATAAAGTTCCATGGGATACAAGAGCTTCGAGTGAAAATATAAAGAGATTTTTTGGAAAGTTTACCCACATGATTGATGTAGAGGATGACTATTATGATATAGAATGTGTTGAACCAGTGATCTACATGAATAGAGTTCGTCGCTTTACTGCTATGGGAAGTGTATGCGGTCTCCACTACGTAGAGCAGCGAAAGCCATTCTTTGATAATCGAATTGTTGAATTTGTATTTTCATTACCTGACTCATATCGAGCAAATAACCGAATATACTCAGAAATGCTAAAAAGGTTTTTTCCTACTTACTTTTTGGATATACCGTGGCAAAAAACAGGGGAAGTGGTCGGGGAAATAAAAGTGAAGCCACTTTATATTAAAGTATATTATCGGTTATTAAGAATGATTATAGGCGATGGTTTTTTGCATAAAGAAAATCGCGAATTTACAGATTACCCTAACTGGTTGAGAAGTGATAGCTCTATTGCATTCTTTTCGAAGATTTTTACTTGTGAAGCTGAAATAGAAAAAAGAAACATCAAGTCTGATTGCTTTGGAAGTTTGTTTTTGCCACATGTGAAAAATTTAAAAATAGATAACTCTAACGAAGTACTAAGAATGGCAACATT